>NZ_JBIAYZ010000014.1:0-162740 GCF_042898635.1 Micromonospora sp. NPDC000442
CAGTCGTGGTGACATTGCCCTTGATGTCGGTCGCACTCACCGGCCGGCCCGCGGAGTCATAGCCGCCCTGCGACACGACCTGCCACACAGTGCCGAGTCTGGGTCGGTGGTGCGCGAGAGGCGGTCCGCGTTGACGATCGAGTGGCTCACGACCGCATCGATTGTCGGTACCCTAACGGGACGCTGGATCAGATGCCGAGCGCTGCCCGCAGCCGGTGAACGCGATAGACGGCCATGGGGTTGGCGCCCATGTCGTTCCAGGGCCATCGGGTCGCCCGGCCCCGGATCAAGGCGAGGTGTGGCCTGGCTGATTTCCGGTCGCCGATGACGCTGAACCAGGCGGCGGCGTAGTTGTGAGCGAGTATCTCGCCGGGCCGCTCGCAGCTTGCCAGGTTCATCCGGGTCGACGCCTGCCGGGCGCGTTCGAGAGCGTCGATGTCCTTCCGCAGGGGCGTGCCGGTGTTGTCGCGGCGCCAGCGTTCGAAATTTGCGATGTGGATCAACGCGTGAGTCGGGGAACCGATGGGATGGCCGTCGGTCCACTCTCGCGCGCACTGTGCCGTGAAGGCGGCGGAGTATCCCCAGTGCGGAGTGACGGACATAACCGCTTGATAGTGCCCGCGAAAGTGGTAGGGATTGCGCTTGGCCAGCTCCTCGCGGCGTTCACCGGTACGCTGCGGGCCGATTTCCAACCCTCGCGCCAGCTGCAGTAGCCACACCCAGGGCGATGCGTCCGCCGGCGCCAGCGCGGCGGACGCCTGCAGCAACTCCTCGGCACAGTGCAGACCTTGGTGGAAGCTCGACATCTGCTCGGCGCCGGTGTAGCGGGCAAGAGCCCCGCCGCGTAACAGCCAAGCCCGTTCGACTTCCAGCGCGCCCCGCAGCAGGTACGCGGTAGCGTCTGCTCCGAGCGAGGCAATGTACTGCTCGAACTGGGCCGGGACAACAACCTTCCATCGCCCGATCAAGGTCTGCACGGCAACTTCGACGCGGTCTGACCGATCTTCGTCATCGGATAGGCCAGCCTTGATCGCATCCATCAGGCCGGGCCAGTCACCCTTCCGGGCCGCATTACGCACCGCCAGCAAATCAGGTCGGCCGTAAGTGATGTCGAGTGCCATGTCACCTTGCCCCAGATAGATCCACGCCCGGGATCGTGCCACACCGAACGTGGGCCGCCGAGGCCCTACCGGGCTGATTGGGGTTCGACGGGCAGACGCCGCTCGCGAACTCGGGCTTGCCGATTTCCAGTCCACTCCGCCGCCACGCCATGATCAACAGCGCGTTCTCCTTCGACGCGAGACACGCACCGACCCAAGCACCCATCGACAGCCCCGTGATCATCAACTCGACCGGGTGACCGTAGAGAGCCTGCGGTTCCGGTGTGAAGCACCGTTACGAGTTGATTCCACAGAGCGGTCATCGGAGTAGCAAAAGGGCCGGTCGTTCACGGTCAGCTACGGCGGCGGCCAGCGTGCGTGAGCGAGTAGGGTCAACCCGCCCGTCCTGGCGGGTCTCGTTGCCGAACCGTCCATCGGCCCCGACGCTGCGTCAACTGTTCCACCGGCACGGCGGCCGACACCGTCCAGTAACCGTCGAACATTCGCGTCGGCGGACCGCTCGTTGACGCAGATACGCGACCGTCCCGCGGCGTAGGAAAGAAATGCCCTATCTGTCCAAAATCGCCTGCCGTTAAGGAGTCCAGCAGCGACGAAAACTGAGCCGATGCAGTGCGCCTACCAGGCGATTGACCGCAGAGGCAACCAAGATCGGGTCGCAAAACCGCCCGAGTTAAGGGCTCCAGCAGCGCCTCACACGCCACTTCATCGAGCTAGAACAATAGACTGAGGGTTTCCGCAAGTCACTGACCTGCGGAAACCCTCTCGCTGTCGGGACGGCCGGATTCGAACCGACGACCCCTTGACCCCCAGTAGTCCAGTGGCCCGGCGGCATGCTCACGCACGTCTGCCCAGGTCACCCAAAGCATAAACCAGCCGAGTAAAGGAGTCGTCGCACGCGTCCCGCCCGTCGGCTTCCCTACAGCACAGCCTCCCCACACCCACAGTGAGCCGTTTTCATCCTGAGTGGCGGCTGGTCTCGATGCGGTGCAGGACGAGGATGGCCTGCACGATCGCCGTGGCGCGGCGGGGACAGCAACGCAGCTTGGCCAGGACCTTCCAGGTCTTCAGCGTGGCGATGGCTCGCTCGCCGCGGGCGCGGAGCCGGGCATGACCACGGTTGACGGTCCGCTGACGGCGGGACAGTTTCGGTCGGTGTCGGTGGCGTTTGAACGGCGTGCGCACGCTCCCGCCGGCTCCCTGATAGCCCTTGTCCGCGAAGGTCAGCACGTTCGCGCTGGTCAGCGCGTCGATCAGGCCGTGGGTTCGGGCGGCGGTGAGGTCGTGGACCGCGCCGGGCAGGGCGGCCGAGGTCCAGACCAGCCGCCCGGCGGCATCGGCCAGGACCTGCACGTTCACCCGTGGCGCTTGTGTTTGCCCGAGTAGTAGGGGCGTTGGTCGGCGACCCGGTCGATCGGGATCAACGTGCCGTCGAGGATGGCGTACGCCAGCCGGGCGGCCCGGCGCATCGCGGCGGCGAGGTCGTCGGCGCAGGCGGCGAGCAGGTCGACGGCCTCGCGTAGGTACCGCCACGCAGTGCTGACCGACACGGCGAAGCCGGCCGCGAGGTGGGTGAGGGTATCGCCGTTGCGCAGGTGAGCCAAGGCCACCAGCGCCTGCTGCTGCGCCGCCAACCTGCGCCAGCGGCCACCGAGCGCGCGGCGTCGGTCGCGGATCAGCTCAGTCAGCCGGGTCAGGCTGCGCGTGGACAGCGGGATGCTGGCAGGATAGGTCAGCAACGAAGCTCCCGTACTGGGCAGTGCGTCTTGGTCGACTGCTGTCCTACCGGGAGCTTCGTCCTATCTGGAGCATCGGCACGCTGCCCCTGCCTGCCTGGTCAACCGTCCTTGACCACGATGAAAAGGCTTCACTCCATGGTCATGGTGGACCTTGGAATCCTGAGCGACGAGGCGAGCTACCATGTGGCCCACCTTGTAGAACAATTAGACGTAGAGCCACCACTTACTCCCGGTTGGCGAATCTCTTCGATCAAGTACGACATGTGGGGTTCAGCGGTGGTAGACAACGAACCAATCCTGAGACTGCTCCGCGAGAATGATGCACGCCGCCTGGACCACGGCCACAGCTAGCCCGGCGAGCAAGCGAGATCGACACCGATTTCCGACGGCAAATCCGTCGGTTAGGCGCACTAAGACGACGCTCGCCGGAACGCTTGGAAGAATTCGATAATGGTGCGGGCAGATCAATTCGTTCTCGGTGATTATTGCGTTCGGCTACGACTGCGCGACGCTGCACCGGTCACCGTTCGGTCCGACGTTTGGTCCACCGAAGTCCTTGGTCGTGGTGGTTGAGGAAACGCCCGAGCCGCAGTCCCTGGAGTGTCGTTTTCTGGTTGATGCCGCTGCGCGAGCCCTCGGTTCAAGTCATGGACCACGTCGTCATCGGCGACAGCCGGCCGCCACCGCTCGGCGGTACGGAAAACGAGCGAACCGGCTGGGCGCGTCAGAGGCATCTCGCCCTTGACGAACAACTGCCCCCGCCGAAGGGCAGCCGACAACCCGCGGTGAAGGGTGACTGCCAGGAACGAGAGCTCGGAGCTGAGGCGTACGACCAGCTTGTTGCTCAGCGGCACGCGCTCGTTGCGGCCGACCGCCGCCTGTGACCGCACCCAACGCAGGGTCTCCGCCAACTCAGCGGCAGCTTCCTGAGCCGGGCCGATCGGCGGGGTGGCCCGCAGGCCGGCGGCCGCGATGGCGGCCTGCCGCCAACCGCCCACCATCGTCGGGGCACCCTTGCTAATCAGCATGTGCACGGCCAGTCCGAGCTGGGTTCCGAGCTGCAGATGGACACCCGTGACCTGCCCCGGGTACTGCCACATCCAGCTCCGCGCGGCGGCCACGGCGCCGATCGCGTCGTCGACGGTACGGACGCTGGGCGTGGGGTTGATCGGGGAACGGGCGATATCGAGTGCATCCAGTGGAGGTTGACCTCGCCCGGCGGCGATCATTTCCCGGGCGACTGCCGCCAAGCCACTGTTGGTAGTCCACCTGGCGGCCTCCGCCACCGGACGGTAGATCTCGGTCAGATGGCCGCGCCCGTGGCTGAACCATCCCGGTAGCGCGAGGTCGATCATGACCAGGTCTGAGGTGAGCCTGGCGATGTCGGCAATGCCGGCTTGGAGACCGCCGCCCGCTCGAATCGCGAGCCCTTCCGGTGTCCGGGGTCGCTGTCCCGGAGGAACGTGGCTGGCGAAAATGTCGGCAATCACGCCGACGGCGTCTGCGGCCCGGTGCAGCGAGCGTGCCGGTTCGGCGGTCACTGGGGCGGGAGGCGGCGGGAACTGCCGCTCGACGATCCCGGCGACTCGAAGCCCGACGTAGAGCTGGGTGAGCCGTTGCCCGCGTCGCCGCAGAATGGTCAAGGCAGCGGCCCGGTTCGGCACCTCGGCTACCGGGCGACCGCCGACCAGAAGTTCGGTCGCTCGGGCCAGCTGTGCGTAGATGGCAGACCTGGCGATAACGGCGGCGTTGATGTCGGCCGCGCTGCTGGCGGGGTGCCGTTCCATTGCCGTGGCCGCCGCACGCAGCGCCCGCTGCGCTTCCCTGTGCCAGTGGCCGATGGTCATGCCAGGGCCGCCGCCGCACGCCGTAACTGCTGGGCACCGGCGTCGTGGTGGAGTCGACGAGCCAGGTCGTCTCGCCCGTCGGCGGCCAGCCGCTCGTGGTACCGCGCAAGCTGCTCCACCAGCGTCGTCACAGCCAGCCGGGTCGCCGCGTCATCGCGAACCGGTGCCGCCGCATCGACGACCACGTCGTCGTGATCCGAGTAGAGCCTCGCCCGAATGTCGAGCAGTTCCAGGCCGAAGTGGTCCCAGGCAAAGTCGGTCCCGGCCAGGCTCTTCCAGGCTTCGATCGCCAGCTCAATGGCTGCCGCCGCAGCGGTGTCGTCTGCAGCGTCCGCGAGTCGAGCGCCGACCTGTCGCGTTGCCTCGATGTACTCCATGCCGCCAGTTTCTTTCGACGTCAGCAAGGTCGTTCACTCCGTTCGGTCGGTTGTTCAACCTGTCTGTTCGTGGTCTGGGTTCGCCGGTAACCGGTCGGGTACTCACGGACCGCCTATCCGCTGCTGCTCGCAGCGAGCAGGTCCGGCAGGAGTTCGCGCAGCAGGGCGTACGTGACCGGCGCAAGGTCCTCCGGCACCTCGGCCTCGCGGACCCGCATCAGCTCCCCCAAGAGGTTGCGCAGCTCCGCGGTGTGTCCCTCGGTGTGGGCGGCTCGCATGATGTCGTGCCAGGGCCCGTCGTCGCCACGCTCCGGGTCGGCCAGCCAGGCTTGCTGCACGGCCCACCGCGCACCAGTCGGATCGCCGGCTTCGAGGTAGAGCTCGGCGAGTTCGTGTGCGGTGTCCACGATGGCGGACGTGATGTGCCCCGGGTAGATGTCGGATTCGGGTAGCCAGGTGAAAGGGTTGCGAGCGCCGGCTGCGTAGGCGCGTTCGGCCCCTTCGAGGGGTACGCCCCGAACCAGCTCCAACGCGGCTCGTAGATCCTTGACTCCGGCAGCGCCGCGACTTTCGCCGCGGCTGCGCAGCCGGCGGAACAGGTGCCAGTCGAGTAGGTAGCCCGAGTTCAGCCGGTAGAGCCGGTCAGAGCCCATCTCCGGCAGCCAGGCGTTGCCGTCCGGGGTCTCCCCCAACCACCGGCGGGCCCGGGTGATGGCGACCCGGCGGCTGGCGTCCTTGACCTGCTGGTCGGGCCACAGTGCGTCGGTGAGCTGCTCGGCGGAGGCTCCACGGGCTCCACGTTGGGCGAGGTAGACGATGAGTTCGGCGTGGAAGCGGCGGCGTTGGTCGGGTACCGGTCCGGGCGCGTCGACCGTGACCGCGCCGAGGACGCTGATCCGTGGTCGGGTGGTGTCCTGCTCGCGCCAGGCCCGCAGGTCCGAATCCAGCTGCGGGTCGGCTTGGCGGCGTCGCTGTCGGATCGCAGCGGTGACCTCGCGCCGTGGGGTGGCGACGGTGTGGGTGTACTCGACGCGGGGCACGGCAACGATGGGGTCCAGCGGAACTGCTGTATCGACAGAAGCGGTGGCGCTTACTGCCGTGACCGGCTCGTCTCCGGTCAGCAGGGCGAGCACGGAGCCAGCCACATCGGTACCGTCCGCCCATGTCTCCGGCTCCGGGGCCGGCGGGGTCTGCTCGTCGGTGGCGGATCGCGCCTGCGTCATGATCTCGACGAGCGGTTCCAGCTCGCGTACGGTAGTCCTGCCGCCGCCCCTTAGACGAGGAGGAACGGCAGGGCGAGGTGCAGTTGACCGTCCTGGTCGACGATGGCGGTGTTCGGGCCGGCGGTCGCCTGGGCTCTGGTTGTACTGACCACGGCGACGGCGCACCGACCGGCGTCTCGCAGTTCCTTCCCGCCCCTGCTCTACAGCACCAACAAGATCGCGTACCTGATCGCCTACTGGAGCGGGTACCAACCCACCGGCGAGCGGGAGATCGCCGCGGTCCTGGTCACCATCAGCGCACTGCTCATGATGATCGGCCTGACCATGCCAGCCTGGGGCCCGATTCTCACGATCACCCGACGCTGGGACGACTTCCGCTCCTACCAGCGCCTCGAACCGCTCTGGCGCGACCTCGTCAACGCCCTACCCGACCTCGACGCGAGCCTGCGCCGCCGGCTCGGCGCCGTCCGCGACATCGACTACGCACTGACCCGCCGCGCCGCCGAGATCCGCGACGGCTGCCTCGCACTGCGCCCGTACATGGACCTCAGAGTGACCGCGCTGGCCGAGCAGCACGCCGATCGGGCCGGCCTGACCGCCGACGAGCGGCGGGCCACAATCGAGGCGGCGCACCTGGCCTGCGCACTCCGCGCGCATCAACAGAGCCTCCTCGCCGCAGTCCCCCTACCACCCGACGACCTGCACCGCCCCTCCGGCGGCTACGCCGGGGAAATCGCCTGGCTGACGCTGGTGTCCAGCACCTACGCCCGGTCGCTCGTGGTGGCCCAAACGCTCGCCGACTCACGACGCCTCCCCGTACAGAAGTCCGCGCTTGGAGACTCCCACCGATGAGAGCCCGCTACGCCAACCTCGCTCACACTCGCACGCTCGACCCCGAACGCGACTACCTGGCCATCTACCAGACGATGCTGCGCTACGAGGTCCCGTGGGACATGAAGCTCGGGCTGAACCTCGCCTTCAACCGCTCCTTCTCCATCCCCGCCATCGCCGCCGTACACACCGCCACCGGCGAGCTCACCGAACGCACCCAGAAGCGCCTCGACGACACCGGCCTGCTCATGTACGAGATGGTGCTCAACGGGTTCGACCAACCACGAGGCCGAGACGCGCTACGACGGGTCAACCAGATCCACCGCCCGTACGACATCCCCAACAAGGACTACCTCTACGTCCTCGGCTGCCTGGTCGTCGTCCCCACCCGCTGGCTGCAGAAGTACGGCTGGCGCCGCCCCTGCTGCCACGAGATCCAGGCCACCTACGTGTTCTATCGGGAGTTGGGCCGGCGGATGGGCATCACCGACATCCCCGACTCCTACCAGCACTTCGAGACCTGGTTGGACACCCACGACGCAGCCCACCTGCAACCCAACGACGACGCTGCCGCTATCGAGCGCGCCACCCGCATGCTGATGCTCACCCGCATCCCTAAGCCACTGGCCCCGCTCGGCAACGCCCTGGTCAGCGCCATGTACGACGCACCACTGCGCCGCGCGATGCAGGTCGACAAACCAGCCTGGCCCGTCCGGGCCGGCCTGCACCTGGCGCTGAAGATGCGCGCCCGGCTGCAACGCTGGTTCGGCACACCACCGACCACGCCGCTGTTCGCCGACGGCATCCACACGAAGACCTACCCTAACGAGTACGACGTCAGCCAACTCGGTCCACAGGAAGCCCACGTACCGGATCGGCGAACGTGGCCGTCAGGTGCGGCAAGAGATTTCAGGTAAGCGCCACGGCCGCGAGGGCCACGACGCCGACCACGAGTGCGCGAATGGCCCAGGTGATCCGGGTGAACTTTCGGTACGCCACCATGTTCGCCGCCCAGATCTGTCCGACGACCGCCCGTTCGAACGAGGCCTCGTCGGCCGCTGCCTCCACCCATGCATCGATGAAGGCTTCCCGGTCATCGCCGTATCGTCGGGCGACGTGGTCGTAGTAGTGCAACGACCATGCAGTCGTCATCTGCCGCCGCGGTGCCAGGGTGTAGAGCGCCAGCAGCGCGCTGAGCACGATGCAGATACCAGCGACGAGCAGAACGGCCCTGGCCCAGTAGCCATGACCCGACGGCAGCTGCCCGGCCAGGACCCCGGCAGCGGCCAGTATGGCGGCCGCCTTGACGTCGGCGAAGCGAATCATCTCGTTCACCTGTTGCAGTGAGGCACGTTCCGCTTCTCTCATGAAATTTCCAGCCGTTCCGCTAGGTCGGTCCGGTTGTACGAGGAGAAGACCTGCCCCACCTGCCCGAGCAGATATCGCCGCTCGCTCTCCCCGAGCTGCCCGAGAAATTCATCGATCAGCTTGGCAACTCCCAGTGACCGTGACTCAGCGGCATCCCCGAACTTCTCCGCGATCTCCTCGAACTTGATGGTGAGGAGCTCTTCCGGCCGGTCGGGGTGGTGGTAGAGCCAGTAGCTGCGGGCCACATCGGGTTGGGAGTACACGGTCTCGCGCATGAAGCGGACCCGCTCCAACTCGGCCTGCTGCTTCAAGCGTTCGAGCGCGGTCTGCCGGTGCACGTCCAGGATGCCTTCTGCCGCAGCACGTGCTTGCCGGCTGACCGTCAGTTGGACGTTGGCGTTATAGGCGACGCCGCTGTTGATCTCGTTTTCAGCGTTGCCGACCTGGGTAACACAGTACTTGGCGGTTACCTGGTCGGCCCACCTTGTGACGTCCTGCCGCACTCGCCAGTAGGCGTCATGGCCATCCCCCTGCCACTGCATCTGGAAAATCGCGTCAAACGCGATGTGCGGATGGCAGCTGCGCAGCTCAGCGGAAAAGGTGAACGACCGTACGGAATCCGCGGGTCGCGTCCGGAGGCCCGTCAGGTGGCCAAGCCAGTTGGCAGTCATGAGGCGACCAGCGGACTCGCGTTGTGAAGCCGCTCGTTGAGTCGGTCACGCAGGTCCCGGGCGGCTGGTGCCTGGGTGTCACGGGCGACAGGCTGCCAGTCGTACAGCAGGTCGGACATGCGGGCGAAGCGGCTGCTGGCGCCTTCGCCGGTCCCCCCGGCAGCGACCATCACGCCGGTTAGCAATTCCTCGTACACCGGTTCCTCAGTCGCCGCATCCAGCCAGCGCAGAAGCGCCTCGCGGATTTTGCCCTGCGGCCCTTCGCTCCCGAACAAGTACGTGAAGGCGTGAATGAGTCCGGCCTGCACCTCCGCGACGCCAGCCAGTTCGGCTAGGAGAGAGCCGGCACGCTCCGGGGTGTCCGAGATTGCCGCTAGCGCCCGCCTCCCTGTGTCGCGTCGCTGTTGGTCCTGCCCGGCCGCCCACTCGACGACCTGACGCAGCGTCGTCTGCCGGTGCAACGGTCGGTCCCAGAGCGAACGCACAGCTTCCACGACCCCGTCGGTGACGGGGTCTATCCCCCGCCCTGCCAGGTTCTTCATCCGAGTCAACACCGCCTGCGGATACGCATCTGCCAACGCCCCGCCGCACACAGCGGCGACCGCACAGAGCAGCGGCACGCTCCCCGATTGGACGGCCCACTGGTTCAGCCGACCACGCATCGCCGTCCCTGCCTCAGGGCTCATCGCGATCGCTGTCATCAGGTCGACGACCAACGGATGCAGCGTCTGGTAGTTCCACCACCGCTCGATGAGGGTGCGCACCTCAGGAGCGTCGGCCCCGGGAAGCGCCAGGGTCACGGCGAGCATGGCCGAAGCGACCTGCCCGGCCACGCGCGCGTTCGGAGAACCGCCGCGTCGTATCGGCAGGTCGGACGCCCAACTCCAGAGGCGGGTACGGAAAGCCTTGGACTGGTCACCGTGCACGTAGCGCAGGATCGCGACATCGTACGAGGGCAGGGTGAAGAAGATCCGGTGCCTGTCGTCGATGCGGGCGTTGACGTTCTTGGCGAGTTGGCGGATTCCCGGTGCACCGATGCCGCCGCATACGTCCGCCGGTTCGTTCAGCTTCTCGGCGAGCTTTTCCATAGCGTGCAGGACATTGGTGGCCTGTCCTCCCTGCAGAAAGGCCAAGGCGATAAGGAAGAGCCGTGTCCGCGGATCGGGGTTGTCCTGGAACCAGGCGGCCAACTCTTCGTCCCAGTTTTGGTAGGCCTGCACCGACTTTCGGGCGATCTCGGCCAGCGATGCCTGCGGATTATCTGCGGCGGCCCTGATCCGGCGGGACAGCCTCGCCACCTGGGCCGGGGTAGCGCTCTCCAGCATCTCCGGCAGCGGCGACGTCTGGAGCAGCGCGTCCACATCGAGCCGGGCGCGCTGGTCTTCGAGAAGTTGGCTCAGCAGACCCTCGCGCGCGGGTGCGGTAGCCGTGAGGACGGTGAAGCCTGGAATTTCCTCGGGTCGTTCGAGGCTCTTCTGGTCGACTAGGACGACAAGGTACGAATCTCGCTTCTCCACCGCCTCTCGGTAGGCAATGAGCAACTCCCTCAGCCGCCCGTTACGGTTTCCGGTCGGCACTGTGAGCAGGTAGGCAGACTGGTCGTAGTACGACCATGGCACCTCGTCGACGGGCAAGAGCCGCTGAGTGTCGTCATCGATGGGAATTTCTCGCCGAGGCGAGGGAACACCGCCGAGCAGTCCCACTGCGGCGGTGCGACGGCCGGTGCCGGGGTCGGCTACCAGCAGGACGTGTCGTCGCTCCCGCAGGATCGCGGCCGCCGCTTCCCTGGACCATCCGCCTGGGCCGTAGTTTCGTTCCACGAAGGTCGCGATCGTCTCACGCACGAAGGCGTCGGAAAGTTCCCGGGCGGCTTGGTAGCGGCCGAGCCAGTTATGGACGTTCTGCACCATGTCGCCCCCGACGTGCGAGGCGACTTGGCCGCTGTTCTCTTCTACATAGGGGCTGTCGTCGATGTCATCGGCGTAGGACTCATCGATGTCCGGATCCACGATCTCGATCTGGTCCGTCGTCATCGCGCACCGCCCTGGTTCTGAGTCATGCTCTCGACAGCGGTGGCAACCTGGCCGTCGTTCCGCCTTACCCGCGGCCCGGAGATCCGAGGCCGTTCAGATTTCTCCCCGTCCATCGGCGGCGGCAGCACGGCGTGTGGCAACACGCCGAGCAAGTTCCCGGAAACCTCGGGGAGGTAGAGCCACGCCTGCCGACTGAACGCTTTGTCGTCGACCGTCGCCATGACCGGGAGACAGCGGTCGGGCTGCATCCCGGCGTACCCAGCGGCGATGACATCCTCGAAAACGCGGTCGGAGAAGATGCAAGCCACGAAGGTCACCTGCGGGCTGGCCGCGGCGAGCACGGCCTTTACCGGCGCGGAGTCAAGCAGGCGATGTGTGTCATTGCGCGCGTCCCCGTTGCCGGTCCAGTTGGGATTTTCTGGGTCGGCCGGCAGCGGGCCGACGTGCAGGCTGACTCGCAGCTGAAGCCGTCGTCGGCCCTGACGGTTGTGCTCGGCGAGGCGCTCCTGAAGCAAGCGTGGAAAGGGGTCCACCAGATGCGGCAGGACGTGCGTCGGGAGGCCGACGGCGAAGCCGTCACCGGTCGAGCCGAGGAACGCCGGGCGATCCCACTCGGCCTGCAATCCGGCGCCGGTCAGGGCATCGCCCACCAAGTCGAGCAAGCTTTTGCTGATCGCCTCGTGGGTGCTGCCTGGTTCCGCGGTGAAGCCCTTGGCATCCACCGCCAATATCGCCCGGTACGGCGGTAGATCGATCGAACGTGCGAACGGAACATATTCCACAGGAGTCCCTTTCTCGATGAACTGACCCCCTCAGCGTCCGTTGGCAACGCGCGGCTCTCTGCCCAAATCTGGGCGTAAACCGTGTGACCGGCCACGCAATGCCGCCGGGTCCACGATGGTGACGTCGCGCCGGCCGGTGACGACGATGCCGGCCTCGCGCAGCGCAGCCAACTCGGCGACGACCGCGTTGCGCGAGGCACCGACCAGTTCGGCGAGCTCCGCCTGGGACAGTCGGATCGCGGGCGGCCCATCCGCGCGCCGGCTCTCCCGGTCAAGCTGGATCAGGGCCCGGGCCAGCCGGTCCCGCACAGGCAACAGGGCCAACGCCGCGCGCTGAGCGTCCGAGATGCGCAGCCGGCGCACCGTATATGCGGCGAACCCCGGTGCGAATTCCGGCCGTGTCAGAAAGCGCCGGAACTGCGGTCCGGTCAGTAGGCGGGTGACGGTGGTGGTCAGAGCGGTGGCCGTGGCAGAGCGGGGTTGCAGGTCGACGGCAGCCAAGTCTCCGACGACGTCGCCGGCCACCCGCAACGTCAGCATCGCGCGACTGCCATCGCTTTCCGACCGCACGATCTTGACGCACCCAGCCAGGAGCACATACACATGCTGCGTAGCGTCGCCCTGACGTACGAGAACATCGCGGGGCTCGAATCGCACAGGAATTCCGGTCTCCTGAACTCGGCGCCACTCGTCCTGCGGCAGATAAGCAACGAGCCCGGAATCGCCGTAGTCAATCATGTACAGAATGTATCGTCGACCGCCACGTCAAAGTAATGACAACCGGTAGCACTGCCCGCCCACTCAGCCCCGCATCGTCGCCGCTCGCCTGGTCACGGCACCGGACAAGTTCTCGGTGGAACCTGCTCAATGCCACAGCCACGCGATCCGCAGCTGCCGGAGGATCCGAGACGGTCCACAGAGGTCGGCGCAGGTTCGCATTGCGGCCCAACCTGATGACCTCGATCAACACTGTCAGCCGTCGCGCTTACGATCACGGCCATGCCGAACGCCTTTACCACCCTATGGACCCAGGATGTCTGCCGGGAGCTACGCAGACACCGCGTCGGTCAGCGTCCCCCGGTGGCATTCAGCGGGTCGCATCAGTCTCTTCCCAGCTGGACCAGCGTCGGTGTCGGCGATGATGTCTTCGCGCTGCATGTCAACCGATGCGTGGTCTACCTCGTGAGCCGCCTCCGTGTTGTCGACAAGCAGCGGCAGGACTGTTGCGGCACCGCCCCAGCAACATGGTCGGACCATGCCTGTCCGGGGCACACCGACTGGGCCATGCTCGGTGCCGCCAGATGCGGAGCAAGTCCGGTGCATATCGAAGCAACACCGGTCCGCTTCGATATCGCCGTCCCCGGCGACATGCTCAGCACCCTGACCTGGCGCAACCGAAGTGGAGAACAGCGCAACTTGAAGTACGTCGTCAACGGTCGCCTCGAACGCTCCGTGAGCCTCCAGGGCATCTATGGCCTGGCCGAAGACTCCGCCGCCCGGCTGGGCACCCTGCTCGATCGTTCGCCAACCCCGAGCCAAGCGGCATAGCCACATCAGTTTCGGGTTGGAACACGGGTAGCGCCTCCACGTCTGTTGCGTCCTGCGCTATTCCGGGCACGAGACTTCATCAGGCGCACGACCTGCCCTACTGCGCCAGCGGTCTGCGGATAGCGGCGACCTGTCGGCTCCAGTTGCTGACGGCGACGACCTTCACGACGTCGCCGGTCCTGGGCGCCTGAACGAGGTACTGCCGGCCGTGCCCGTCGGTGCCGATGTACATGCCGACATGGCCGGGACGGGACATTGTCCCGTCGGAGCCGGGGATAAAGATCAGGTCACCGGGTCGCATCGCCGCTAATGAGGGGACGGCGACACCCGTTCGCAGCTGGTCGGTGGTGATCGGCACCCCAGACGTAGGGCTTGCCTCGCTGAGCGAGCGCGAAGGAGACCACGGCCCGAAGCTGCGGGTCCGCCGGCAGGACGAAGCCGTCCGGGAGTCCCGCGTCGTCCAGAGGCGGCAGGCCGTCGCCGCCGTCGCTGGTGCAGACGATGCCCAGTCCGTCGCTGATCACGGCGACCATCTGCTGTGCCTCTGGCTGCCACTTCGCGTACGCGTCAGGGAACGCCGACCGCTGCACGGCCTGCGCGGCCTGCGTGAGCCCCATGGTCTGCCAGCCGTCGACGTCGACCAGACGCTCGTAGAACTTCCTGGCGGCGTAGCGCGGACCGAGGATTTGCTCGGGGGTCCCCCAGCCCTGGCTGGGTCGCTGCTGGAACAGGCCGAGTGAGTCGTGGTCGCTGTCCGCGCCGAGGTGTCCGAGGTTGCGCAGGGTGGATTCCTGCATGGCGGTGGCGACGGCGATTTCCCTGCCGTAGCGGGGCACCTGCATTTCGGCGCCGACGGTGACGATGCTGGCGGCGTTGCTGACCTGCTCAGAGGTCCAGGAGCCCTGATCGGACCAGTCGGACGTTGCGGGTGTCGCCCCGGGTGAGGCGCTGGGCGGGCCGATGGTGCAGGCCGTGGCCGGGCCAGCTCCGACGACCGAGAACGTGACAAGCACGATCAGGGCCAGCGGTGCCAGGACCACAGCGGCGAATCCTCCGGCGAGGATCGACCAGCCGCGGTTCATCGCAAACCAGCCTGGCGGATCTCGTAGCCAGCGACCCGCCACCCGGGTCCGTCCGGACCGCCACGAATCAGGGCGCAGTCGGCGATGCTGTGCTCGGTCCAGCCACGCCAGCCGCCCTCGCCCAAAGGAGTCACCGTCACCCGGATCGCACGCCGGGCGGTGATGCCGTTGTCTGCTGGTTGCTGTGGGTCGGCGAAGGGCTCCACTTCCGCCGTCAGGTGGACGCGGTGGTGAGCCCAGGTCGCCCAGCGGCCGTCGCGGTCGGCGGCGGCGCTCTGCTCGGCCAGGGTGCTGCTGGCGAAGCGCATGGCTCGCTGGTAGGCCTCGGCCGGGCCGGTGTCGCGGCGGGTGTCGGCACTGTAGAGGGCCGTCACGAAACGTCGACACACCTGCCCCGGATCGGCGTACGAGAAGCCGGGCTGCGTCGACGGCAGCACCGGGGCGGCCACCCCGGTCGGGCCGGTGCCGGTCGTGGGTCGGTTGATGCTCGGCGTGGGTGGCGTTGGCGGTGGGCTGGTGGCGCAGCCGGTAACGGCCAATGTGATCGCCACTGCCGTGGTTACTCGAATTCGCGCGTCCATGGCCACGACGGTGTCGGGTCGCTGGGGAAGCTACCGCTGCCAGCTGTAGCTGGTAGCGACGGTAGCGGTGGCGGCCACGCCAGCGTCAACTCTGCCGTCAGCGATGCCTGGTCAAGGTCCCTGGCAGATGCCCCGACCGCGGGCGTCCTGACCTTCGGGAGACCTGCCGTGCTTGTTCACTACCTGACCATCGCCGCCGCCCTCGCGGATGCGCCATTCGCTGCCGTGACGGGCGTTCTGGCCGCCGCACCGAACCCGAGCCCTGCTGCGCCGCCCGGGTTGGAGGCGACCGGGAACCTGTTCATCGGTTGGATGAAGTGGATCCTGATCGTCGCCGGTGTCGGCGACCTGCTGGTATGCGGGATCATGATGGCCGTCGGTCGTCGCAACCGTTCGGCGTTCGCCGCCGATGGAGCGGCCGGCATCCCCTGGGTGTTGGCCGGGTTGACGTGCGGGGCGGTCGCGGCCGTCGTTGTCGGCGCGATTCTGCCGAGCTGAGCCATGACCTACGACGTCATCGCTCGTGCTCGCTGCACCACCCGCCGCCGCATGCTCACCGCCGTGTGTGTGGCCGCCGCGATGCTGGCCGGCGCGGTCGATATCGCGGTGTTCGGCGTGTCCCCTGATCGGCCTGCCACCTCACCGGCAGATCCGGCACTGACAATCCGCCCTGACGCCAGCCCGACTGCCGATGACCGGATGGCCCTGCCCAGCGATCTGGACTGGGTCGACCTGGCGGGCGTGTCGGTGCCTGCGTCGGGCCGGTCGGGTCCCTACTTCAGCAGAGGCGGGCTGGCTTACGGCTTCGCGCACGACCGCGCCGGCGCGGTACTCGCCGCGGTCCACATCGTCGTGCGCGTCAATCCCCAGGTCGGCCCGGCTGTGTTCGAACCCACCCTGCGCGACCAGGTGGTCGGGCCCGATGCGGCCTCGATGCGGGTCCAGGTCGCGCAGGCGTACGACGAACTGCGCGGACAAGCGGGCGTCGCACCCGGGCGACCCCTCGGGCGGTTGTACTCCACCCTGCGGGGTTACCGGATCCTCAGCTACACCGACGGCGAGGCGGTCCTGTGGCTGCTGACTGAGGCGCCAGGCACCACCGGTAGCCCGCTCACGGTCAGCACCGAGGTACGCGTGCGCTGGACCGGGTCGGACTGGGCTCTGCTGGCGCCCGCCGGCGGGACGTTCGACCAGGCGGTGACCACCGCGTCGGACCCCGACATCGCCACGTTCCTTCCCTTCACCGCAGGCGGGTGATTCTCGTGCCGTTCTGTAATCCATTCCTTCCTGCCACCTGCGCCGGAGTCGTCGTCGATGGCGCCAACGCCCCCGCAGCCGTACGCGATTCGATGGTCAACACGACCCTCGACGGGCTGGCCAGTGCGGTCAGGGAAGCGATCCAGTGGGTCGCCGGCCTGCTGACCAGTTGGACGCTCATCCCGTCGAACAGCCTGTGCCCCACCGATGGCTCGGATCCAAGTCAGTGGGCCGCTGACTGGGTGGTCCAGTGCCAGGAGGCTGCCGGTCCGGCGCAGCAGCTGCGCGGGTTCATGCTGCCGATCACGATTCTGGTGCTGGTCGGTGGGCTGCTCTGGCAGGGCATCACCATCGTCGTCAGTCGAAAGGGCGAGCCGCTGCTGCGGGCCGTACGCGGGGTGTGGAACACCGCGCTCTGGGGCAGCATCGGCGTCGCCGGCACCCACCTGGTCCTCAAGGCCGGGGACAGCTACTCGATGTGGCTGCTCAACGAGGCGATCTTCAAGGATTCCGACAAGCCACCGAACGAGGCGATGAGCGCGGCGCTCGGCGGGTTGTTGCTTCCCGGCACTGCGGTGGCACCGTTCGTGATGATTCTGGTCGGTGTCGTGGTCATCCTCGCCGCCGTGGCGCAGACCATCCTGATGGTGTTCCGCGAGGGCTCGGTGGTCGTCCTGGCCGGAATTCTGCAATTGGCGGCGGCCGGCTCCGTCACTCGAGGCACCAGCCAGTGGCTGCACAAGACCCTTGGCTGGTCGCTGGCACTCGCGCTGTACAAGCCGGCAGCCGTCTCGGTGTACGCCACCTCGTTCGTGATGATGCGCGGTAACGGTCGGGACTGGCTGATGGGTCTCGGCATGCTGGCCCTGTCGGTGATCGCTCTGCCTGCGCTGATGAAGTTCTTCACGACCTTCACCGGCGGCGTCGCCTCCGGCGGTGCGGGCATCGGCATGGCCGGCGCCGGAGCGGCGGCCGGCCTGCACGCCGCGTCGTCGCTGCGCGGAGCCGTCGGCGGTCACAGTGCCAGCGACCACGCCCGCTACCTCGACTCGCGGGGACCCGGTAGCGGCGGCGGCAACGGTCCCACCGGGGCCATGCCGACCACCTCGGCCTCCTCTCCCGCGACCGGTAGCGCGCCGAACGTGATGAACGGTAACGCTGGTAGCGGCCCGCCCGGTCCGGTAACGCCCACGACCACCGTTCCGCCCGGGACCGGCGCTACCGCATCCACCGCCACGGCTGCCGGTGGTAGCGCAGCGACCGGCGGCAGCATGGCCGGAGCCGGGGCGGCGGGAGCTGCGACCGGACCGGGGGCACCCGTTGTCATCGGTGGCGCGGTGGTCGCTCAGGCCGGGATAAGCGCCGCGAGGGCGGGCGCGAACACGGCCAGTTCGGCGATGCGGGACGGGAGTTCGTCGTCGTGAGCAGCGAGCAGGCACAGGTACGCACCTACGGCGGCTGGCGGAGGGCCCGGGGCATGGGCCTGTTCGGCCTCGGACCGGCGCAGACCTTCACCGTGTTGTTGGCGATCACCGCGCTGATCGTTTCCGGCTCGCTGGGGCTACGGGCGCTGGCTGTTGCCGCTGGGCCGTGTGTGCTGCTCGTAGCGATGCTGGTGCTGCGCTGGGACGGGGTGCCGCTGTCGGCCGGAATTACGCAGCGGGTGCGCTGGCTGATCGGCACCAGCCGCGGCTACACCTCGTACCGATCCGGGTTGATGGTGGCCGGCGAGCATGCCTGGCAGCTGCCGGGTGTGCTCGCCCCCACCACCCTGCTGACCGTCGACTACAGCGGCGGCGCGTACGGGTTGGTCTACAACCAGCGGCTGGGCACCATGACGGTGACGTTGCGCTGCGCGGCCACCTCCACCTGGCTGGCTGACCCGGACGCCAGCGCCGCGTGGGTGACCGACTGGGGCGGATGGCTGGCCAACCTGGGCTACCTGCCGATCGTCGACCACGTCGCGATCACCGTGGACACCGCACCGGATCCCGGTTCCCGGCTGGCCGATCACGTCAGCCGGCGGATCGTGCCGCACGGGCCGGCGTCAGCCCGACGGGTACTGCAACGCCTGGTGGAAGTCTCCCCGGCAGCCGCTGCGGACGTGGAAACCCGGGGGTCGGTGACCTTCAAGCCCGGCGCCTCACCCGGCAAACCGAAGAACCTCGACGAAGCCTTGGAGGAGATCAGCCGCACCCTGCCGGGCCTGCAGGATTCGCTGAGCAGCTGCGGGCTGACCGTCCTCGGCCGGGCGAGCGCCGACCACATCTCGGCGATCGTCCGTACCGCGTTCGACCCGGCCAGCCGCGGCGACGTGGCCCGACTCGCCGCGGCCCCCGGGCTCGACCTGAGCCGGTGGGTGGACTGGGACAGCGCCGGACCCGTGATGGCCGAGGAACACCTCGACCGGTACGCCCACGACTCCGGCACGTCCGTGTCGTGGGCGTGGCACGAAGCGCCGCGTCAACACGTACACGCCGACGTCCTCGCCCGCCTGCTCGCTCCTGGCCCGTACCCGAAACGGGTGTCCCTGCTCTACCGGCCCTTCCCCGCCGGCGAGGCCGCGCGGATCGTGGAGAGCGAGGTCAACGCGGCGGCGTTCCGCGCGGCATACCACCGCGCGCAGAAGCGCGACGAGTCCGCCCGCGACCACGCCGACCGGGAACGCGCCCTACAGACCGCGCGGGAAGAAGCCACCGGCTCCGGGGTGGGCCTGATGTCGCTGTTCGTCACCACCACCGTCGTCTCCCCCGACGACCTGGGCCGGGCCATCGCCGACGTCGAGTCCCGCGCCGACGTGGCCAAGATCCGGCTACGGCAGCTGCGCGCCAGCCAAGCCGCCGGCTTCGCCACCACCCTGCCCTGCGGCGTCTGCCCGCCGCAGCTCGCCCGCCACTGGCCCCACTGACCTGATCGCGAGGAGAAACTCGTTGAAGAGCACCGTTGCTGCCCCTGCCTGGGGAGTGCGAGCGCCCGGCACCGGCCGAGCGAGCCACGTCTCCCCCGGCATGGAGTACCAGGGCACCACCGTCCAACTGTGTGGGCTGTTCCCCTTCGTCGCCGGCTCCGGGGCACCCACCATCGGGGTTCCGATCGGACGGCACATGCTGTGGGGCGAAGTCGTCTGCCTCGACCCCCTCGAATGGCTCCGCGAAGGCCTGATCACCAACCCCGGCGTGTTCGTCCTCGGCCAACCCGGCGTCGGCAAGTCCACCGTGGTCAAACGACTGATCACCGGCATGACCGGCTTCGGCACCAGCGCCCTCATCCTCGGCGACACGAAACCCGACTACACCAGACTCGTCGAACACCTCGGCGGACAGGTCATCCGCATCGGACGCGGCCTGGACCGCCTCAACCCCCTCGACTCCGGCCCTCTCGGCACCGCCCTCGCTCGCATGGGCACCGCCGACGCCCGACAACTACGCCTGGAAATCCGCGGCCGCCGCATGTCCCTGCTCCTGGCACTCTGCGCCCTCGTACGCGGACACGTACTCAACAACACCGAAGAGATCATCCTCGGCCGCGCCATCGACGTACTCACCGAACGCCTCGACCACGACCCGACGGTGCCCGACGTGCTCAGCCTCATCGAAACCGGCACCGGCGAGCTGCAGGCCGCGGCCGCGGCCCGGGCACGCACAGACGGCGAGTACCGCCGCCGCGTCGACCAGCTGGTGCCCACCCTCGCACTGCTCTGCGAAGGCAGCCTGCGCGGGGTGTTCGACGGACCCACCAGCAAACCCCTCGACCTCGACGCCCCCGCCGTCAGCGTCGACATCTCCCAGGTCGCCGCCGCTGGCGACCAGCTCGTCGCCGCGGCGATGCTGTGCACCTGGGCGTACGGCTTCGGCATGGTCGACGCCGCCTCCGTCCTCGCCGACCAGGGCCTGGCCCCACGCCGCCAGTACCTCGGCGTCATGGACGAACTATGGCGGGCGCTGCGCGGCGCCTCCGGGCTCGTCGAGCACGCCGACGCACTCACCCGACTCAACCGGCAGCGGGGCATGGCCAGCGTGATGGTCACCCACTCCCTCGCCGACCTCGACGCCCTACCCACGGCCGAAGACCGGGCCAAAGCACAAGGCTTCATCGAACGCTCCGCCATCAAAATCCTCGCCGGCCTGCCACCTCGAGAACTGGCCCGCGTCAACGAAGTCATCAAGCTCTCCGGCCCCGAGCGGGAGCTGGTGGCGTCCTGGGCCGCGCCGGAGGCTTGGTTCGCCGGCTCTGTGCATCCCGGCCGGGGCAAATACCTGATCAAGACCGGCGAACGAAATGGGCTGCCGGTGTCGCTGACCCTGGTCGGCGAGGAATGGGACCTCTACGACACCGATTCGGCCATTCGTGAGGTGCGGCCATGAGCACCCGACCCGTCGAGCCGCGCGGCACCGCCGGCGGCCCTCTCACTCCGTTCCTGGTGCTCGGGCTGGTGTGGGCGGTGTTCGTCCTGATGTGGTTGTCCTGGCTGGCCGGCCTCATCGCCGCGACGGTGACCCAGCCTTCTGCTGCTGGTCCCCGCTTCGGATCCTCGTACGTGCAACACCTGCTGCGGGCCGACTGGGCCGTGCTGTGGCCCGAGGTCTCCCCCACCGTGGTCGGCGTCGTCTACGCAGTGCTGCTGCTGGTGCTGGTCGGCCTGGTCACCTTCGTGACTTTGTGGTGGCAGGGCCGCAAGCCGGACGCCGAGGACCCGCTCCCATCGCTGGCCGGCCCTGTCGAGGTGCGCACCATGACACTCCCAGCGACAGCCGCCAAGGCTCGCCGACTGCGGCCCGGCCTGGCGAACGTGCCGGTGAAGGAGATCCCGGCCGAGGCGGCCGGTGTGGTGCTCGGCGCGCACCGACGACGACGCGGCTCGGGTCCCCGCGTATACGCCTCCTGGGAGGACGTCGTGCTCGCGGTGATGGCACCCCGCGCCGGCAAGACAACCGCGCTGGCCGTCCAGTCGATCCTCAACGCGCCGGGGCCGGCGCTCGCCACCAGCAACAAACCGGACCTGTGGGCCACCACGGCGGCCTTTCGCGCTACGCACGGCGCTGTGTGGGTGTTCGATCCGCAGTCCATCGCGCACATGCCGCAGGGCTGGTGGTGGAATCCGCTGGCTGCCATCGAGGACGTCGAGGGCGCACACCGGCTGGCCAACCACTTCGTCCAGCAGGTACGCAACTCCCACAGCAGCGACGACTTTTGGATCCAGGGAGCGCTGGACCTGCTCACCTCGCTGATCCTCGCCGCCGCACTCGAAGGCCGCACACTGACCTCAGTGCAGACCTGGCTGTCGGACTCCACCTCCCGCGAGCCAGCGACCATCCTCAAGAGCCACGGCTTCGGCGCCTCCGCCCGAGCCATGTCCGGCCGCCAAGCCGGCGCCCCCGAAACCCGCGAAGGGCTCTACGAAACCGCCCGCACCGCAGCAGCGTGCCTGGCTAATCCGACGATCATGGCCTGGGTCACCCCACCGGATCGGCCGCTACCAGCGCTGGACGTCGAGGCCTTCGTCGAAAGCACCGACACGCTCTACCTGCTGTCCAAGGACGGCGCGGGTGCCGCCGCACACTCGTCGCCGGCCTCACCGACCAGGTGCTGCGCGCCGCAGTCACCGTCGCAGAAGCGCACGGTGGCCGACTCGATCCGCCGCTGGTCGCCTGCCTCGACGAGGCCGCGAACATCTGCAAGATCGCCGACCTACCCGAGCTGTACAGCCACTTCGGCAGCCGCGGCATCATCCCCCTAACCATCCTGCAGTCCTACCGCCAAGGCACCTGCGTCTGGGGCGAGCAGGGCATGGACGCCCTCTGGTCGGCCGCCACGGTCAAGCTCGTCGGCGCCGGCATCGACGACGCGCGGTTCGCCGAAGACCTGTCCCGACTCGTCGGCGAACACGACGTCACCGTCGCCTCCCGCACCCGCGACGCCCAAGGCCGCACGTCGTACCAGACCTCCGTGCGCCGACAGCGCATCCTCGACCCCGCGCGGATCCGGGCACTGCCGAAAGGCTCGGCGCTGCTGTTCGCCACCGGCGTCAGGGTAGCGATGCTCAACCTCCTGCCCTGGTACGACGAACCAAACGCCGAGCGGCTGACCACCGCCGTCGCCACCTCCACCGCCGAAATGACCCGCCACGCGCGAGGCACCCGCGCCGCACGCCAGGACCGGATGACGCAGCGGTCCTGGCCGAGACAGGGCAGCTGAAGCTAGCTTGGATATCGGAGGTCGACTATGGGCGCACCTCGAATCAGTCAACCGACGTTCCCGATACGCGGCACCGGACTTGAGCCCAGGCGGCTGCTGGCGGCCGTCGAGGCCGCGGTGACCTACTACCGCGCCCAGCTCGCACACGCCGACGGGCCCCGCGCGTATCTCGCCGAACGCGGCCTCGGCGTCCTTGCGCAGCGCGAGTGGCCGTGGCGAGTCGGGTACGCCCCATCCGGATGGAGTTCGCTCACCGATCACCTACGTGCTGCCGGCTTCAACACCGAGGAGCTGGTGGGTGCAGGCCTATCAACCCGCACTCGGGTGGAGCCGGACCGCCTCATCGACGTGTTCCGGGACCGGATCATTTTCCCGGTACGCGCCCCAGCCGGGCACACCGTGGCCTTCCTCGGCCGCTCCAGCCCTGGCTCCGGCGAGCACGTGCCCAAATACATCAACAGCCCGGGGACCGCGATCTACGACAAGGGGCAACTGCTCTTCGGCGTCGCGGAACAGCAGGAACGCATCAACGCACGGTGGACGCCGATCCTGGTCGAAGGACCCGCCGACGTCCTCGCGGTCTGGCTGTCGTACTCCCGGTCGGGCCGGCCCGGAGCGGTGGCACTGGCACCGTGCGGCACCATTCTGACCGGCCACCAGGCCGCGATCTTGCGGGAGCTGCCCGGTGCCACGCAGGGCATCGTCGCCGCATTCGATGCCGATCCGGCCGGGCGTGGTGCCGTGAACCGAGCCTGGCAACTGCTCCGGCAACCGCGCCCACCCGGCCCACTGCTGGCAGCTGAGTTCCGTGCCGGCGCCGACCCAGCGGACCTACTACGGCAGCCGAACGGCAGGGCCCGGCTGCGAACTGCCCTGCAGCGACGGGCACGACCCATGCTCGACGCGGTCGTCGACCATCGCCTCACCCGCCTCGTCGAACGGCATCCTCGGCTGTTAGAGGACATCGACGGTAGGTGCGCCGCGGTGCGCATCCTGGTGCCGCTCTTGTTCGAGGTAACGAAGCCGGAAGATGCAATCCGTGTGGCCCAACGCATCGTCAACCACACCGGTGCCGGAGTCGATACTGTTGCGATCGCCGCGCTTAGCACATAGAAGGCCGCGGTGGGTTCCTGTACCGGTACGAGGGCATGGATACCTTGGAGCTTTACCTGCCACTGGGCACGTTGGCCCGAGCCAACCACCGAATCGGTGCGGCTACTCCTGCGACGAAGCCAGCGGCGTGGAATCGTCACGTGCCGTAGAGCGCCCGACCGGTGGCTGGCTGACATCGCCACTGCCTTGTCCATGTGCCGTTGCACCGCGCGCTCGTCGGTTCCGAGATCGATGAGGACCGCGACATCACCGTCAACCAGCGGTATGCCGCGGACCTGGTATCCCGCGTAGACGGCTTTGATTACCGTCCCGCCTACGCCTGAAGCGCGACGAGTTGGCGAGTTGCCGCCGCGGCCGGTCTGCCGGCGTTCCTGCTCAGCAGGCGAGCCGACGTCAACCCGATCGAGCATCAGACCGATATCTGGGTTTGCCGCAAGGGGCTCGTCACCGGAGGTGGCGTCGGGCTCGACCACTGCCGTCCGGGCGGCGCTGCACGAGGAGGCGAAGCTGGCGATGGCCCGCAGACCGGAGTCAGCCGCCGTCCCTTCGAGCGATGGATTCGGTCCCACTGCCAGCAGCTGCGAGTTCCACGACGGCTGGTGTCAGCATCCTGACATCGCCGACGGAGCGTTGCTCACGTACGCTTCTGCACCGTCCATTGCTGACGGAGGCGCGGAGGAATCACCTGTGACAGACGAAGAGTTGCGCGATCTCGAGCGCACCCTTCGACGCCTGCTCGCAGAACGCCACATGGACTGGGTGTTGGAGAGCGTCGACCAAGCTCTCGTCGAGGGTGTACTGCAGGAACGGCCGGTAGAACGGATCCGCCGAGCTCGCTCGGATCGAATATACGAGGACCTGCAGACTGCCCGGGAACCGCGAAGCGCGGTGGATCTGGAGGAAATTGTCGTAGCAAGAGGACGGGAGCCTGCCATCCCGTCCGCGAGCACGACAGGCAACACGGGTGTGACCGTGCGAACCCACACCTCTCTCGAACGCGTCCTCCTGATCATTGACTCGATGCAGCGCGTGCTTGTGGAACTGCCGGAGGCCGCCAACCAGACGTATGCAGGCCTCGCTGAGGCAGCCGATGGTGAGTCATCGGGGATCGACCTAGAATTTGCGAGCGAGTTGGGGGGGTCCTCGCCGGAAGAGTTCGCCTCGCCTTCCGAACAGCGACGCAGGCCGTCCGGTAGACACGAATTGGAGCAGGATCGGCAGCGACGGGACCAGCTCAACTGGCTTCTAGAAGAACTCAAGCAGGAGGCGCAGTCATGACGTCGAAGGACGATCTGATAGCGGCCATCCGGACGATACTTGCCACCAGCGGCACCCCCTATTCGAGTACCTTCGAAGCGCACGACGCCTACGAGGGTTACCTGTTCTCGCTCGTCGTGTCGGTTGCCCGCAATAGTGACGCGACCGTCGACTACGTTGCCGTCACCGGCGAGTCCACCCGGAAACTCCTCTTCCGCACCGCACCTGGAATGCTCTACTCGACGACCCATCCGTACACGCACGCAGAACTTCAATTTCCCGGAGTTCCAGCACTGGAGGTACATCTGGGGGTGCGCGTCCAGGGCAGTTCACGGGTACTACATGAGTGCGACGTACTGGTGCTGCCGAAAGACGAGGCTGATCGCAGCCGCAACAGCCAGGTTGCACCACGTGGCAGCAAGGCGGTGCTTGCGATCGAATGCAAGTTCTACGCCGCCCACCTACAACTGAACGTCGCACGCGGATTCGAGGGACTGCACGCCGATCTCGGCCTGCGTCACACACTATTCGTCTCCAACCTGCCGGCTCCCCGGGTGGCCACCTACCTGAGCCACCGTAGGCGCTCCTGGGAGCAGCGGGTCCGCCCTGGATCACCCCAGGTACATCATCTTGAAACGTTGATCCGCGAGGCATTCAAGAATCATTGTGCCAAGCACGGGTTCGTGTTGCCGTAAGCCACGAGCGGCCGTCAGATTCGGTTGCGCCGACGCGGCAGCTACCCCGACCCCGCATCAGCTATACGGCATCGAGAACCAGAAAAACTATGCATGCGTCAATCCCACCAATTCCACCAGTTCTCTGGAGCGGGTTCGGCTGGCATCTCTGCCGGTGAGTGGTGTCGCGTTTCTCCGAGGTCGCCGCCTGCTGCGCAGTTGCGGAATGGTCCGTCGTCGCCGTGCAGGATGGGTAGTTGGTGGTCGAGTTCTCGCAGCCAGGGCAGCATGCCGGTCATCTGTAGGCGGGCTTGTTCCCAGCCGTACCACAGGGCCGTCAGTCGGGTGACCGCTTCGTCGTGGCGCCACCACTGTTCGCACCAGTGCCACCGAGTCATGCCGACCTCGCCGACCGGGCGCGGGAAAGTCGGCAGCAGGTACGTGGTCACCCACTCCTCGACCGTCGCATACAGCGGCGGCTGATCATCCCCGTCGCTGGCCTGGGTGCATTCGGCGTGGGTCTGCTGCAGGTCGGTGACCTGCGCCGCGAGTCTGGCTACCTCAGCGGCGAGTTCGTCGAGTCGAGTAGGTGCGTCCGTGCTGGTCTGCTGTGACGTGGTGGCCGTCATCGGGCCCTACCCCGCATCGGCACCGCGGTGACCGTAGCCGCAGGCTGCTTACCGGCGACCGTCGGCTCGATCTGGGCTACGCGAAGCTTCGGGAAGGCCTGCGCCCACGCCGGCGTCCTGACCGTTTCAGCATGACGGACGGTGGCTGCGGTGGCTGCGGTGTGATCGGCGATGTTGTCGTGGAGCATGTTCGCCGACTGCCCGGCTGCGTGTTCGTCGACCGGGGTACGAGGGTCGTCGGCTGTTCCGCCGGCGCGGACTCCTTCGCCGCGTTCGGCGGCTGCTCGGCTGTGCAGGTCGCGGGCCAGGGCTTCCTCCACGTGAATCTGGGCGAGGCGGATCGCCTCGACCGGCCGCCCGGCGGCTTCGCCGGCCCTGATGGCTTGGTTCATGTGCGCTGCCAGGTCGCGGAGTAGCTGCACGGGTTCGCCTGCGGGGAGTCTGCCGGTGGCGCGCCACTGGCGTTGGAGTTCGTCGAGGGCTTCGGGCCGTACGTGCTCCGCCAGTTTCATGGCCTCTTGGCGGACAGCGGCGTCGAAGTTGTCGACCAGCCCACGGCCACCCGGCGGCAACGCGGCTGGTCCCTCCGGGGTGATTCCCGGTCGGTCGGGTGTGCCGCCGTGCGGACGAGCGCCATGCTGGCGGTGGCCGGTGCGGCCGTCGTGTTCCCATACCTCCCGAGCGGCGGCGCGCATGGCCTCGGAGATCGGGGTTCCGGCTTGCCGGTGGCGTTGGTAGGCGGCCATCAGGTCCGGGCGGAACTGGCGGAGTCGCTGCTCGGCGAACTCGACCACCCGGCGGGCTACCGGGTCGGTGCCAGCGTGGATCGTCGCGGTCCGCCACACGCCGGCGGCTTCGGCGAAGGTGGCCTTGGTGACCAGCCAGTCCCCGTCCAGCGAGGCGGCCATCCGTTCGCGGTCCGCGCGTACCTTGGCGGCCAGGCGGTCGGCTTCGCGGCGGGCCGTCGCGGCGGCCTGGTCCCGTTGGGCCTGGCGTTCCCGTTCGGCGACCTTGTTCTGAATCCCGACGGCGGCCCAGCGGGCGCCGGCCTCGCCGACGGTCGCCATCGTCGCCAGCCCTTGCAGAAACTGCTGGCGGGTCTCGACCACCGGATCATCGTGGTGCTGCGGGTGCGGCACGTGCACCTCCCGTGCGTGCGTCAGCGGCCGCGCGCGGCACGCCGGCCGCCTCCCACTGTCGGTACGGGTGTTGCCGTGACCGTGAGCGGCGGCGCTACCACCGGCCGCCGGCCGCCCGCTACCAGCCGCAGCGCCTCGGCGGCGGTCCGGGCCGCCTCGGCCTGGTGGAGACGCTGCTGCGCTCTTCGCAGCTGCTCGATAGTGTCGGCGAAGCGGGACAGGTCCATCATCAACGCGAGCGCGGCCACCGTGTCCTCGTCGCCGGAGATGCGACCCATGAGTGCTACCAGCCGCGACATCGCACGCATCTCCTGCGAGCGACCGCTGGGCTGACGGACCCGCCCGTACAGGTCGCGGGCTGCTCGGTCGAACGCCTCGGCTGCCCGGTGCAGCGCCCCGCGCCGGTCACCCTCTATCCCGTACGCCAGGCTCGTGAGCAGATCCGCCGCGGCGACCGCGGTGGCCTGCGCTCGACCGGGTGCGGTACGGGCGTCGCGGTGGATGTCGTCGGCGGCCGCAGCAACCACCGTGGCGGCCTGACGCAGCGTCTCGACCCGCTCTGCCCGGCTTACTGTCGGCGCGGCTGGCGGTGGTGTTGGGGTGCCCCAGCGCTGGCGCAGCTTGGGCAGGGTCAGGTCAGGCGCCAACCGGCCTCCGCCGAAGTACACCGGCTGCCCACTGGCGGTGCGGGGACCGGGCAGCGCCACCGCGTACCCGGTGACCTGACCGGGGTCGGTGCTGCTGTTCCGGAGCCGGACCAGCACGCCTGCCTCGCCTAGCTGGACGAAGAACTCCTCCTCTGAGCCGGCGGCGGCCACCGCCCGACGTACGCACCGGCGCAACTCGTCGCGGGGCATTTGGGCCCGGCCGGTACGACGGGCCTTGCTGACCTCGGCCGGGTGCGGACGCCGATGTGCAGTCCGGTCAGCGGGTGGGACACGGCGGTGCAGGTGGTAGCGGCGGGCGACATGGTAGGTGGCCTTCACACAGCGCGGGTAGTCGTTGCGCATCCAGTTGGTGCGGCCGTCCTCGCGCACCAGGGTGGCGACGATGTGCACGTGATCATCGGCATGACGCATGGCGATCCATCGCAGGCCCGGATCGGTGGCGGTGGTGGCGATGCCGACCTCGGTGAGCATCTGCACTGCCATGTTCGCCCAGGTCGAGTCACTGATGGTGCGGTGCCGGTCCTCGGGAGCGAGCCGCATGCTGGCATGCCACACAAACCTGTTCGGCGGCCGGTAGCCGGCGCGGACCGGTTGCTCCAGCAGGGCAGCCAGCGCGCGAAGGTCCCGCTTGCCGCTGACGGTGACCTTGGGCTCCAGGTCCTTCAGGGGGCCTGCGCCGTCCCAGGCGGCCACCAAGCGCGGGTCGAGGTGTTCCTCGGCCTTGCCCGGGCCCCACAGATAAAGCAGCAGTCCTCCGACCTGAGAGGGTGGTTTGTGACCTCTTATCCGCTTTGCGGTTGGCTGATCTTTGCGGACCCGTAGCCGATGTGGTGGCGTCGCGTTAGGACGGTCGTGAGTGGACGTGCGGCGTATCCGAGTGACCTGACCGATGAGCAATGGGCGGTGGTGGGGCCCTTCCTGCAGGTGTGGAAGGATCGGCATCCGTCGGTGTCGGGGCATCAGGGCCGCTACGAGCTGCGGGAGATCGTGAACGCGATCTTCTACCAGAACCGGACCGGGTGTCAGTGGGCGTACCTGCCGCACGACCTGCCGCCGAAGTCCGCGACGTACTACTACTTCGCGCTGTGGCGTGATGACGGTACCGACCAGGTGATTCATGACCTGCTGCGCTGTCAGACGCGGGAGAAGGCCGGCCGGGCGGAGGACCCGACCGCGGTGGTGTTGGACACCCAGTCGATCCGGGCAGCCAACCACGTACCGGCCGCGACGACCGGCAAGGACGCGGCGAAGAAGGTACCCGGCCGCAAGCGGGGCCTGGCCGTCGATGCTCTCGGCCTGATCATCGCGGTGGTGGTGACCGCGGCGTCGGTCACCGACAACGCCATCGGCATCCGGCTGCTGGACAACGTCGTGGCCCACACCCCGACGGTGACCAAGGCGTGGGTCGACGCCGGTTTCAAAGACGACGTGCAGATCCACGGCGCGGTCCGAGGTATCGACGTCGAGCAGGTCCTTCGGTCCGACACGACCGCCGGGTTCGTGCCAGTGAAGCGCCGGTGGGTGGTCGAACAGACCAACGGCACCCTGATGCTGCACCGCCGCCTGGTCCGCGAGTACGAAAGCCGACCCGCCTCTGCGATATCACGCACCTGGTGGGCCTCGACGGCGAACCTCATCCGCCGGTTGACCGGCACCGCCACCGCGTCGTGGCGCGACCCGGGCCGGCAGCGGTGACCCCGCCGACGCTGCTGACCCTGCTCACCGAACGCGAGACCGCCGCCGGCCTCGCCATCGAGCGGCTCCGTGCCCAGATCGCCTCCCTCGACGAGCAACTCGCCGCGGCCGAGACCGAGATAGCCGAACTCGCCATCACCCGCAAGACGCTCCTGAGCCTGGGCGGCCCACTCGACGCGTCGGCACCTGCTGACCCCACCGTCGCCAGCCCGGCCTACCAGCAGATCCTCGCCGTGTTCCACGGCGCCACCGCGCCGATGCGCGCCAAGGACATCTGCCAGGCGCTGGGCACCGGCACCACCGCGAAGGACACCGAGAACCTCCGCGCCAAACTCAAACGCCTCGTCGCCCGCCAGATCCTCACCGAACCCGAGGCCGGCCTGTTCACCCTGGCCTCACCGACGACGTCCGCGTAACCACCACCAGGGCCTCTAACGAACCGCCAAGCCTACATCGGACATAACCTTTCGAACCATCCTCTGAGAGCCACGCCGGTGTACTCGCGTGATCACCGCAGTCTCCGGTCGATCAGGGAGATGACCTCGTCGAGCCGAGCCACCGCTGACGCGCTCAAGCGGATAGCGTCGGCGGCCCAGTCCGGTAACTGGCCGGTGGCGTTGAACGCCGCAGCGGCTTGGTTGACGTTGTTACCGAACATCACCACCGCGCGACGGGCGGCAAACAACTCGTGCTGCAGCTCCCGCAGGTCCCCAGTCACGCCACCCGGTGCCTGCCCGGCGGAGGCGGCGGAGACGGCGGCCTTGGCGGCGTAGCCGGTCGGGGTCAGCCCAGCGGCCTGCGCCGCCACGTCGATCGCGGCCTTCTCCTCACCGGACAGCCTCAGCAGCACAGCATGTGGGCGAGCCGGCCGATGGTGGGCACGGTGCCGCGCCTTGCGAGGCGGGGTGGGCTGTCCGCTGTCCATCCTCGCCACTGTGCGCCCCGGGCGTTGCCAATGACGTCAACACCAGCGGCTACCGGCGCCGGTCAGGACGACGAGCGGGCAGAGCTCCTCCCCATTGCCGATCTGCGACCGCGCCCGGTCGCAGGCTGATAAGCAATAGCCATATCTTGCTCCAACCACTGCGGACGTGATCTTGGTGCCGGGTGCTACCGGTTAGCGCCTCGGACCAGCGTGGACAGGAACCGGATGGAGTTCTCCACGCGATGCTTGATGGCGCGGAGGGCGGGGATGTCGAAGTTGCCGGCAGCGCCATGCGTGCCCTTGTTGAACTGGGAGAACAGGTTCAACACGTCGTTGACGTCTTGCTCGACGAAGTCGCCCAGGGGTTCGTAGCCGGCGCCGTTGAGATCGAGCAGGTATCCGATCTTCTCCCGCCGCGCGACCGCCCTGCCGTCCGGTCCCCGCGCGCAGTCTGGCTTGGCCTGCAGCACCGCGGCGTCGGGGGCGTTCATGTCGATCAGCTTCACCACGACCTCGCGGGCGCTGGTGCAGAAGTGTCGCGCCGCGTCGGGGTTGCGCGGGTTGATCGCGAACCGTGCGCCCTCCCAACGGTTGTGCAGGTCGAGCGACAGAGACGACAGCTCGTCGGTGAGGGAGGTTTCCTCGATCTGCTCGGCGTCGGCGGCCGTGCCGTCCAGGAGGGTGTTGGCGAGCTGGGCGCTGTTGGCCGTCTCGGCTTCTGCCAGGTCGGCCAGATGCTGCCCGCGTTCGTTCCAGCCCTCGGACTGTTCGTCGACGTGGGCGTACGCGGCGTGCAGCGCGATGGTGGAGGTCTGAACCGTGACGTAGCGGGTCGTCGAGCGCTGCCGGTTGAACCGTGCGATCTCGGCATTTAGCCGCTGCCGGTTGGCGCGCACGCGGGCGTTGTACGCCCGTACCTCGCGATTGTGCTCGTCGACGGCCCGCTTGAGCTTGCGGTTGTAGTCCGTAACCTGGCGGTTGTACGTGTCGACGGCCCGCTTCACCTTGCGGTTGTGCTCGTTGACCATGCGGTTGTACTGGGCCGGTGTGACCTTTCGTGGCATATCAGCCTCCGTGCGCGAGGAACGCCTGAGGTACGACAAGAACGCAGGTCATTTCGGGGTGCGCATGGTGTTCCGTGGTCAGCGTCACGCTCGATGAGGACGCGACCAGGTCATCGTCTGTTCATCCCCCGTCCACGAGATTGATTACTGAGCGCGACGAACCGGCAATGATCCTGGAGAACTCGCACACGTCGAATACGCAAGGCGGCCAGTCGTCAAGCAGTGGAGGCGCCGAGTAGCGCCAGCTCGCGTGGGCACTGAGGTACCGAGGTCCGGGCGTCCGGGTGTACGTCGTCTGCGCCCAACAAGCAGCCGACCGAGGTCGCGCAGCCCGCACGCCGCTCGCCACCACAGGAGGCATGGCTTGGTAGTGAACTGGCCGAAACCGGGGACAACCCTGCCGCCGAGCGTTACGGAGGTGACTGCACTGCGCCCGAACAGCGGCAAATCCGGATGCTCTGTTGGCACCTGTCAGCTTGGGTGCCCGGCTCTTCCTATGGTCGTGAGATGCGGGCTCGGTCCAACCGCCACTGGGCCGCTTCTCGATATTGCGGGCCGAACAATGGCAGCCAGTACGGGTCGGTTACGGCCCACTCGACGGTTAAGTCCGGTCGGCCCAAGCGCACGAGGCGCTCGAATCCGGACTGGATGTCACCACTGACAACCAGCCGTCGAGCCGCCTCCGCAGCCCCATGCTCCTTGATCATCACTTGCCATGCGGTCGGGTGATACGGCGGGACAAGTTTGCGGCATGCATCGATCGCCTCTTCGCAGGCTGCTTCAAACTCTTCCTCGAGGGACATAGGCCGAGTGTTGCGGCACAACGCTCGACGAACAATCGGTCGGTCAGATGACTCGGCGTTGCCGCCGCTGCGGGGCCGCGCAGGCACGGCTACTGTACGCAGGTCGACAGGCGCGCCGATCGTCGACGCGCGACTCGCGCGGCTAGATGGGTGCGGTGCGATCGAGCCGTCGGAAGGTTGAAATCGCGAGCTGTGACCCTAGCCCGAAGCTGTCAGGCGGGCCGAGGTGCATTCACCGACCGTCGGGCAACCGCGACCCGGACTTGCGGGTCTGACTCCGAACCAGGGCGGAGGGGGACATGGGCCAATCCAACCGGTGCTGTACGCCTCGGTACGCGTATAGAGTGAGCGCCTGATGAGTCCCGACCTGCGAGAGTTCTACGGTGCACTAAAGTCCTGGGCCGAGGAAGCAGTCGCCCATCTCCGCATGTCGTCTGACGCTATGTGGGATGTTTACGCTGGCGAGCATTGGCAGTATGCCGGCAGCGACACCTACTGCGTTCAGCCCCGAACCGACAAGAGGTGGAGTTTCGCCGGCCTCGACCGTGTCCGACAGCTCGACAGCTACGCTCGGGCCAGAGCGGCCGGTAGCCACTGCCCACCCATCGCCGCCGTGCTTGACAAGCTGGTCGGATCCGCTCTCGGCGAGATTCGTGTTGAGTTTTGGCGGCTCGCGGAGAGTGTCCTGCCGACACCAGAAGACCTCGACGATTACGGCCCGACGTTCTTCGACCGCAGATTCGAGCACCTCGCATCCTCCCTCGAAGCCTCCCAATTCCACTTCCACAGCATCCATTTCCTGGACGGTCTGGTCCTCGACGGAGGAGTCATCGAGATTGCACCGGGCCTAACGCTGGAAAGGGCGACACCTGAGGAAGTAATTCGTGGGCTCAAGCTAGGAATGCTGAGGCCGGATTTCCCCATGGTGAGCACATCGACGTTCAACCTCGCGGAACGGCAAGCGAGCGTACTCAAGAGAAGATGGACGCTACCCCGCGTCGTCTTCGACCCGATTTCCGACGAGAGAGAACCGCACAGCGTTTTGCCGGAGTGGGATGAACGGGAAAAGAAGGGCGAGCCGTGCTTGACGCGATCGCCGTGCTAACTGGGAGGAGGGTTTCGATCGTCGGATTCGTCACCTTCAAGGATCCAGCAGCGACCTCCCTGCTCGACGACGGTTGGTCGCCGCTACGGGTCTATCCTTCCGTCGTCGGAGTCGGTGAGGTCAAGGGCTCGCCCGAGCTGGCGCAGAATCTCCGCCGCACGTATACCATGATCCGCCATCCTGCCTTTGCTCGGAACAAGGCCCTCGCTCTCGCGGTCCGTAGGTTGGGTCTCGCCGCTCACAGGGACCTGGCGGAAGATCGCTTGCTCGACGTCTTTATTGCGGCTGAGGCGTTCTACCTGTCCGACGCCGATAATCTCGAACTTGGCTACCGGCTTGCGTTGCGCGCGGCGTTGTGGGGCACAGATGGAGCCCTGGATTGGTCGAGACAGCAGATATTCGATCACATGAAGCGTGGTTACGGTCTGCGCAGCAAGTACGCTCACGGCGCCGAAACCAAGCCCAAGGACCTTAAGCTTCAGGACCGCCAGGTGAGCCTCGCGGAGTTCGTCGCCGTCACCGAGGAGATCGTACGCGCAGCTGTGTTGAAGGCGATGCGGGTAATGGAGCAATCAAACGGTCAGTTCACGATCGACTGGGAGGCGCTTGTCCTGCCAAATCGCTAGGCCGGGCAAGTGTCTCTATGATCATGGCCTTCCGCATAGCGGCACACTCAATTCAGCACGACCGCGCGCTCGACCTCACCGCACTGCGTCACGCAACATGACGCCCGGCCTGCGGCAGATAAGTGATCCTGATGCAGCCGAGGAAGCGTCGGGGCAAAACTTTACAAGAAGCGCAGAATTGATTCGTAGAGAGTTTCCGCTATTTGCTGGACGCCAAACGGCTCGGCAATAATGGTCAACCTTCAAGCTGTACGTCAGCTGGCGCGGATCACTTTAGCCGCTTACGCCAGATTGTTCGACGTCTGACTGGCCCTATCGGAGTCCATGAAGCTGATTCTTCATCCCATCGGATGACCTTGCCCGCGATTCTTGCATTAAGGAGGTCTAGGTCCATCAGAGCTAGATGCGCTTGATCTGACAGCTCTCCAGTTAGCACCACCACCGTTGTCGGCCCACCGGCGGGCGTAACTTCAAGCTCTGCTGACTTGACCCCCTTCCGGTTGCACCGTAGACGGGCGTGAACTCGGCGGTAAGTGGCTGGCGCGCCTTCCACTGTCTTCTTGGCCAACTCCTGCGCGACAGCCGAAACGTAGGGCACAACGGCGGTCGTTACGGCGGCCACCGCGGCCGTCTCAATCCATGTCGGTGCGCCCCAAGTAAAGTCGACGATGTCGTAGGAAGGGCCAATCTCTGGATTGAACGTCGACTTTTCCTCAGGCGGGGACTGTTCTTCCTGTTTAGCCATCTATCATCAACCCCTTGGAAGGCATAAGAAAAGAGCATTGTTTGGGTGCGCCTGCAAGGATAGACTAGAGATGCAAGCGAACCGATGAGGTAGCGGCTTCGCCGATTCCAGCACCTGCCTTCAATCAATCACTGCGGACGAGGCTGTCCATCTTTTACGCGTGGCATAGGTGGGTGGCACACTACTCTCGGCCAGATCCGGACGCCGACGCTACGTAGTCCGCATTGGCTACGGCCTTGTTGCAAATGAGCTCTCGCGAGTGGGCCTGGACGCAACCTCCAGGCCCACCATGCAATGGCTTCAGCTCAAGCGAGGGGATGGGACTCGTTGGTCAGGGCCGCCAGCGCTGCGGCGACCTCCTGGAGACTCGCTCGGACGTACGTGCTTGTGGTGCCGGTATCGCTGCCGCTGTCGGTGTGACCGGCGTAGGCGCGGGCCACGGCGTAGCCGAAGTTCCGCTCGACCCACGTCAGCGTCGTGTGCCGCAGCCAGTGGGTGCTGATCTGCTGCACATAGACCCACGGCAGATGCTGACCGATACGCGCCCACAGGTGGTCGTAGCGGCGGTAGGTGATCGGCTGCCCGTTGCGGTAACGCAGCAACTGGCCCGCTCCCACCGCCTGGCGTTCCTCGGCGTGCTGCTGCAGATGCCTCATCAAAGTGGGTGACACCGGCTGCCACCGCACCGTGTCACCCTTCTCCCGCAGCAGGATCAGGCACTGGTCCGGGTCCAGGTCGACCGGCCGCAACGCCAACGCGCCACCCCGACGACACGCCGTCTCGGTATGCAACCGCAACAGCAGACTGTCCAACGCCGGATCGTCACCCGTGCTGGCAGCGACGGCGTTGATCTCCGCCAACCTGCTGTCCGCTACCGCCCGCCTAGTGCTCGGCAGCCGCCGCGGCTTGGCCACCTTCAGCGCCGGGTTGTCCGCCGCGTTGAGGTACCCGTCGGCCACCGCCCGCTTGTACAGGCACCGCAACGCCGCGATCAGATGCTCCGCCGCGCTGCGTCCACCTCGGGCGTTGCGCCGGGCCACCACGTGCGTCTTGGCGTACTCGGCGAGCTGCTCGATCTCCGACGGGCTCGGCTCATCGAGCCGCCGCTGTCCCCAGTGTTCCAGGACCCGCTTCCAGTACGAGCCGTAAGCCCGCCGCGTACCGTCACTGACCGCCGCCGACACCACCGGCACGTACTCGGCGAACGTCGGCGCGGGCGGACAGTCCGACGCCGCCTCGACAAGATCAGCCGGAGAGATCCCCATCCGCGCCAGCAACAGCCGCGCGGCGTCCAACTCGGCTCGGCCCACGGTGGTGTCACTCATACCTGACCACCGCCCAACACGTCGGCGTGCACCGACATGACCATCGCGTCCAGAGCCGCCGGCGGGTGCACCACAAGCAGGCCGTCAGCAGGGCTCGCGGCCAGCAACACTCGGTCACCGGCAGTCAGCCCGCACCACTGCCGCACCGCCACCGGCAGATGCAGACGACCTTGACCGGTGACGGTGAAGACGCCCTGCCGATCCACCCCTACGACGACCAGTCCGGAGCTCTCGCGGATGTGCAGGCGGGTGCCCGGTGTCCAGCCGAGGGTACGGATGATCGTCCGGTCGGCGATGCGACCGCTGACGTCGATGGCCGCCACGCCGTACACCATCGTGCCGGCACGCGGCGTCGGCAGGACCGGCAGCGGCAACGGCGGGCGGCGACGCGCTCCCCCGGGCTGCTGACGGTGGCCCTTCTCCTGGTCAGCCAACATCACCGGCGGGATGACCGGAGCCACAGAGCGATCAACCACGACTACCGCCCCCGATCGAAACAGGGTCGGTCGAGGGCGTTGCTGCGCTGAGATTTACGTGGTCAAGCGCGCTTGACCACCGGTATGCGATACACAGCATGGATGCTGCAAACTGGTGTCCGAGGGGGGACTTGAACCCCCACGCCCTATACGGGCACTAGCACCTCAAGCTAGCGCGTCTGCCATTCCGCCACCCGGACCTACTTGCCCAGCCTACCGTGTCAGCCTCGGTGATCCCATCATCCGTAGGCCGCCCGGTGGGCTGCACGGGGAGTTACTGTACACGCCGCAGTTGGATCATGCACATCGGCATCGGGGGCCTCGCCCGGCCGTCCTCGCAGGGTCCTGCGGTGGGCTTTCGGCGGGTGTGTGCGCCGGGTAGCGTCGAGGTGCCCGTACCCGGCAGCATGGGCCTCGTGCCCCATGCCTCTCCTCTGGCCGTCGCTCAGCAACGGGCTCTCGCGCTGCGTGGTGCGGGTAACCTCGCCGCCGCCCGTGACCTGCTGGTCGATGCGGTCGAGTCCACTCGGCCGCCGTTCAGCAAAGATCATCCGGACGTGCTCAGCACCGCTCATCTGCTGGCCAGGCTGCATCGGGAGGCGGACGACCCGAGCGCGGCCCGACGGGTGCTGGAGGAGGCGTTCGCCGCCGGGGAGCGCCGCTGGCCGCATGCCGATCCGCTGATGCTGGCGTTGGCCTTCGAGCTGGGGTCCGTCGCGGACGAGCTGGGCAATCGCCACGAGGCACGCCGGAACTACACCCGCGTGGCCGCCGCCGGCCCCGCCGTGCTCGGTGCCGACCATCCGGCGGTACGGACGGCACGGGAGTATCTCGGCGACGCCGCGCCCGCCCCTCAGCCTGCGGTCCCCGCTGCCCCCCAGCCTGGTCCAGCGAGCCAGCCTTCCCGGGGAGCGCTGGACGAACCGACGGTGTCCCTGGCCGCGCTCTCCACGCTGTGGAAGCCACACGACGCGTCGACGGCAGCACCGGCACGTCCCGCCTCCGCTTCGACGTCGCCATCTGCCGCCATCGATCATCCCATTTCCGGCGGTCCTGGAGCAGCGACCGTCCCTCCCCCGCCCAGCTCACCACTCGAGTCCGCCGTGCTGTCGGCACCGGTCGTTCCCGGGACACCGCCGACCTCGGCCGAGCCGGGACGGCCCGCCCCACCACCGATTCCGTCACCACCCACCGTGCCACCAACCGCGCTGCCGCAGATCCCGCCGGCGTCCACCACGGTGCCGCAGATCCCGCCGCCCACCGTGCCACCAACCGTGGCGTCGCAGGTCCCACCATCATCCGCGGTGCCACCGACTGTCGCGCCGCAGGTCCTGAGGCCAACCTCACCATCACCCGCTACGCCGCCTGGCCCAACTCGCGTACCGCCGTCGATGGTGCCGCCGTCAGTTACGACGCCGTCCGCCCCACCGCTGCCCGGCGTGTCTGCGCCGCCGGTGGTGCCGCAGGCGCGGACGGCTTTTCATGATCAGTCGACTCACCCGGTTGCACCTCCGGTCGACCGGGCCCGATCGGCTGGGGCGCCACCCGCGCCGGTGGTTTCGGCTGCCGCCCTGGCCGGGCCGGCAAGCGGGGTGCCGGCCTCGTCGTCGCCCGCTCCGCCCTACCCCGCACCGTCGGTCGCGCCGCCCGGCCCGTCTCCGGCCGGACCGGCTCCGCGCCAGCCGATCGAGGACGACGAACAGACCGGCGTACTGCGGTCCTCCCCGGCCGCCGGCGGGGCGGCGGGCGTCGAGTCTGCCTCGACCGGGCATCCCGAGTGGGCCCGGCCCACTATCCGGGTGCAGCAGATCGGGCCCCTGCTGGAGGAGGAAGCGGCACGGGCCGGCCGTACGCCTGAGCCTCCGGCACCTGCAGACGGTATGTCCTCACCGGTGAGCGCGTCCCCGGCCTGGTCATCGGCGGTCACCGAGCCGCCGGCCGAGGGGCAGCCGGTCAGTGCACCACCTGCCTCGGCCTGGTCGGTCAGCGCGCCACCGGCGCTGGGGCAGCCCGCCGAGCCGGCCTGGAGCCAGGCCCAACCGATCAGCGCACCACCTGTGAGCGCGCCACCCGTCAGCGCACCACCGATCAGCGCGCCACCCGTCAGCGCGCCACCCGTCAGCGCGCCACCGGGTACTTCCGTGCCTCCGCAGGGCACCCCACTGGTCAGCCCGACGGCCGGCCCGCACGACCTGACCGCACCGTTGCCGCAACCCGGCCCGACCAACGCATCACCAGGCTGGGCACCGACAAGCGGTCCACCCCTCAACGCGCCGCCCGTGAGTGCGCCGCCGGGTACTTCCGTGCCTGAGCAGGGCGCCCCACCGGTCAGCCCGGCGGCCGGCCCGCACGACCTGACCGCACCGTTGCCGCAACCCGGCCCGACCAACGGACCACCCGGCTGGGCACCGCCGGCCAGCGGACCACCCGGCTACCCACCGCCGACCGGCGGAGCCGCCCACCCCGTACCTCCGTCGTACGGGTCGGTGAGCGGTGCCGGCTCGTACGAGGGTCCGGGTGGCGGACCCAACCCGTACGGGCCGGGGAGTGGTGTACAGCAGCGTGACCCCCGGCTGGCGGGTCCGGGTCATGGAGCCCAGCCGCACGGCGCACCGACGTATCCGCAGTCCGGCGGTCACGGTGCGCCGCCGCCCTATCCGGGTCCGGCCGCGCCGCCGGCCTGGGGCCAGTCCGGTGCTCACCATCCGGGGATCGCCGCGCCGTACCAGGGGCCGTTGGCGATGCCGACGGCGGAGCCGGCGCCGGGTCGTAACCGGGTGGCGATCGTGGTGGCGGTGCTGGCGGTCCTGGTGGCTCTGGCCGCGGTGATCGGGGTGGGTCTGTTGGTCCTGGACCGACAGGCCGCACCGCCGTCGGAACCTTCGTCGGCGCCGACGTCGCCGCCGGGTTCGGTCGGTCCGCCTCCCGGTAACCTGACGATGCGCGACGACACTACGACGATCACGTTGACCTGGACCGACCCGTCGGACGGGCTGGTGCCGTTCATGGTGGCCGGTGGGCGCACCGGGCAGTCGCTGGGCATGATGGCCACGGTGGACCCGGGTCGGACCAGCTACACGGTCAACGGGTTGAGCACGCGGGTGAACTACTGCTTCGCGGTGCTCGCCGTCTACGACACCGACCAGTTCGCCACCTCCGACCAGGTGTGCACGTCGCGGTAGGCCGACCGGACCTGACCGAGTGGCGGTGCGAGCGGTCCCGGTCGGACGGTCGTGGCGGGACACGCCGACGACACGCCACGCTGGGTGTCCACAGCCGGACGGTGCGGGTTCCCGGGGTCCGCAGGGTGACCATATGATGGCTCCCGGCTCAGGGGAGGGGTCGCCGTCCGGGGCGCCACCTGCCGAGACGACACGGGAGGCTGCCGGCTGTGGCGAGCATCGACGAGGCCGTTCCGACCCGCACCCCACGATCCCGGTCCCGGGTACGCGGTGGTCTCGTCACCGTGGGTACGGTGCTGGCGCTGCTGGCGGCGATGGGGCTGACCGTGCTCGGTCTGGGTTCGGCGGACAACGCGGTGGCCAACTACGACGCGAGTTCGTGGTTGTGGAGTGCGGCGCGCAGTGAGTTGGCGCGGGTCAACGGGGTCACCGCCCGGGTGGACACCCGGATGGAGGTGCCGGCGGCGCGGCGGCATCCGATGCAGGTGACGCAGACGGACCGGCTGCTGGTGCTGCGGGATCTGAACACGGGTCAGATCAGCGCGTTGGATCTGGCCACGTTGCAGATCACCGCGACCACGCCGACCACTCCCGGGCTCGGGGTGAGTGTGGCGTTGCACGAGGACGCGGCGTTCGTGGTGGACGCGGTCCAGGGTGTGGTGCGGCAGTTGGATCCGCGGTCGCTGGCCCCTGTGGGCGAGCCGGTGCGCTATCCGCCGGGGATCACCGGTGGCGCGTTCGACGGTGCGGGCCGGCTGTGGGTCGCGGTGCCGGCGGAGGGCACTGTCTCGGCGATCACCCCGGCGGTGCTGCCGTCGGAGGCGGCGGACTCGCCTGTGGGTTCACCGCGGGTGCAGACGTACGACGTGGCGGAGGCGAGCCACGAGTTGGTGGTCTCCACCTTGGACGACGGGGTGGCGGTGCTGGACCGCACCGCCGGGGCGTTGGTGACCGTCGTGGACGGTACGACCCGACGCACGCCGTTGGCGTCGACGTTGACCGGTCCCGGCATCCTGCCGGTGCGTACCAGCGGGCCGGTGGTGCCGGTGACGGTGCCCGGGCAGCGGCAGGTGCACGCGATCGGCGACGGCGGCCAGGTGCGGTCGTTCAAGGTGCCGGGCGATGGTGACCGGCTCGGTCCGGCGGTGGCCTGGGCCGGGCGGTTCTACTGCGCGGACGAGGCGGCGGGCACGGTGTACGGGTTCGACGCGGCAGGCCAGCTGACCGACACGATCCGGGGCCGGTGGGGTGGCCCGCTGGAGCTGGAGGTGCGGGAGAACTACCTGTTCATCAACGCGCCGGACGCGGCGACCGCGCGGGTGGTCGATGATTCGCACCAGGTGCGGGAGGTCGACAAGTACGCCAACGACGTGCTCGGTGGCGATCCGCCGCCGGAGCCTCCGCCGCCACCTCCGCCGCCGAAGAAGCCTCAGGTGAACAAGCCGGGTGCGCCGCGCAACGTGAGCGCGGCGGCTGGCGACGCGCGGGCCAGGGTGAGTTGGCGGCCGGCGGCGGCCAACGGCGCCGAGATCGTCCGGTACGTGGTGGAGGGTGCCGGGCAGCGCCTGGAGGTCGGCGCGAACCAGCGGTCGGTGGAGGTCACCGAGCTGACAAACGGTGAGACGTACCGCTTCTCGGTGCATGCGGTGAACGCGAAGGGCGCCGGTCCGACCCGGACCAGCAATCCGGTGACGCCGACCGCGGACGTGCCGGACGCGCCGACCGAGGTGACCGCCGAGGCGCGGGCGGACGGCACGGTGGTGGTGACGTGGCCGGAGGCCAACGGTCAGGGCAACACGATCGCCCGGTACGCGGTGTCGGCGAGCTCGGCGGGCGCGAACGCCCCGGTCGGTGAGGCGACCGGCACCGAGTTGGTGGTGAAGGCCGGTGAGCTGGAGTACGGCACGCAGTACGCGTTCACGGTCGTCTCGGTCAATGACAAGGGCGCGGCGTCGGAGGCGTCGCCGGTGAGCAACACGGTGGTGCCGTTCACGGTTCCCGGTGAGCCGGTGGAGTTGCGGGCGAGCACGGTGGCCGACCAGCCCGGGACGGTGGCGGTGCAGTGGGCACCGGCGGTGGCCAACGGCCGGCCGGTGACCGGGTACGTGGTCGAGGTGGGTGACAAGCGCAGCGAGGTCACCGACACTCAGGCGACGGTGGGTGGGCTCGGTGACGGGCAGAACGTGACGGTGCGGGTCCGGGCGGTCAACGAGGCCGGCGAGGGTGCGCAGGCCACGACGACGGCGCGTACGGTGGCCGCGCCCCGGGTGACGGTGACCGGTTCGTCGGCGACCGCGACGGCGGCGACCGTGACGTTCACCGTGGACGCCGGTGGTGGCCAGGCCAGTTGTACGCTGTCCCGGTCGGGTCAGCCGGCGAAGAGTGGCCCGTGTTCGAGCATCACGATGAGCGGGTTGGCTCCCGGCACCCGCTACACGTTCACGGTGACGGCGACCAACGCCGCCGGCAGCGGCACCGCCACCAGAGCACAGCAGACCGACGCCCTGTACGGCATCGCCACCTGCGAGAACGGCCCCGACGGCGACCAGCGCACCTACTGCGACCGGGACCGCGACGGCCGCAACGGCAACGAGATCTTCTCGGTGCCCCGGCAGGACAACGACCGCCAGGTCGGCTGGGCGGAGCCGGGCACCCGGTTGAAGGCGTACTGCAAGGTGCGGGGCACGGACATCGACTCCTGGATCTACAACGACAACAAGCAGAGCACCTGGTGGGTGCAGGTCGAGTACAGCGGACGTAACTACATCCCCTGGGCCTGGCTCAACCTGGAGGGCGGCGACGACATCAACGTCCTGCCCACCTGCTGATCCACCCCAGGCGAGGAGCACCACGGTGAACAGCCAGGAACCGCTCACCCAGCAGGAGGTGCAGGGCTTCGCCGCCCTGGCCGCCCGGCTGGCCGAGAACGTCAACACGGTGGTGCTCGGCAAACCGCAGGTGGTGCGGCTGGCGTTGACCGCGTTGTTCGCCCAGGGGCACGTGCTGCTGGAGGACGTGCCCGGGGTGGGCAAGACGACCCTGGCGCGGGCGATCGCGGCGACGGTGAAGGGGCAGTGGCGGCGGATCCAGTTCACGCCGGACCTGCTGCCCTCCGACGTGTCCGGGGTGACCATCTTCAACCAGGCCACCCGGGGCTTCGAGTTCCACCCCGGCCCGGTCTTCGCCAACATCGTCATCGCCGACGAGATCAACCGGGCGTCGCCGAAGACGCAGTCGGCGCTGCTGGAGGTGATGGAGGAGCGGACGGTCACCGTGGACGGGGTGCGGCATCCGGTGCCGCAGCCGTTCCTGGTGGTGGCCACCCAGAACCCGGTGGAGATGGACGGTACGTACCGGCTGCCCGAGGCGCAGCTGGACCGGTTCCTGGTGAAGTTGTCGGTGGGGTATCCGGACGAGTCGGTGGAGGTGGAGGTGCTGCGCGGGGCGACGGTCCGCTCCCCCGAGGCACTCGCGGCGGTGACCGACACCGCCACCGTGGGCGAGATGGTGCGGATGGCCCGGCGGGTGCACATCGCCGAGCCGCTGTACGCGTACGCGGTGCGGCTGGCGGCGGCCACGCGCACCCATCCGCAGGTTCGCGTCGGGGTCAGTCCACGCGGGGTGATCGCGTTGACCCGGGCGGCGTGCGCGTACGCGTTGATCGACGGCCGGGGCTGGATCATGCCGGAGGATCTGAAGACGCTCACCGAGCCGGTCTTCGCGCACCGGCTGCTGCTCACTCCTGACGCCCAGGTGCGCGGGGTGACCGCCGCGGATGTGCTGCGGCAGGCGGTCGCCTCGGTGCCGGTGCCGCTGCCGTCGGGCCAGCCGGCCCCGGCGCACCACTGACCGGCGGGGTCTGGCGTGGGGATCACCGCCCGGGGCATCGGTCTGCTCGTCGCGGCCGTGCTGCTGCTGGGTGCGGGTTTCCGGTTCGGGTACCCGGAGTTGACGCTGCTCGGCGCGGCGGCCGGCACCGCGCTGGCGGTCGCCCTGGTCGCCGCGGCCCGGCGGCCCCGGCTGCTGGTGTCCCGGCAGGCCGACCCGGACCGGGTGGCCCGGGGTGAGCCGGCCGCGATGACGTTGACCGTACGCAACGCGGGCCGGATGGGGGCCGCGAGCATGCTGGCCACCGACCGCTGCGGTGACCAGGTGGTGCCGGTGCCGGTGCTGCGGCTGCGTCCCGGGGCGGACACCACGGTCAGCTACCCGGTGCCGACGAGCCGGCGCGGGGTGGTGCCGGTCGGGCCGCTGCGGGTGACCCGCCGCGACCCGCTCGGCCTGGTGGTGCTGGCCCGCTCCTACGGCGAGGTCGTGCCGGTGTGGGTGCACCCGCGTGTGCATCCGCTGCGGGCGGTGCCCACCGGCGCGGGCCGCAGTCTCGACGGGCGCATCGACGCGGTGCCGCACGGTTCGATCACCTTCGATTCGCTGCGCGAGTACGTCGTCGGTGACGAGTTGCGTCGGGTGCACTGGCGTACCAGTGCCCGGGTGGGTGAGCTGATGGTGCGGGAGAACGTGGACACCAGCCTGCCCCGGATCGTGGTGCTGCTGGACAACCGGTCGGTCGCGCATCCTGACCCGGAGTCGTTCGAGTCGGCCTGCGAGGCGGCGGCGTCGGTGGTCACCGCCGCGGTCCGTGAGGATCTGCCGGTGGTACTGCTCTTCGTCACCGCCGACGACACGTCCGCCGAGCCGATCGGTACCGGTCCGAGTGGGCCGCTGGACCGGTTGGCGGCGGTGACGCTCACCGGCGAGGGCACGCTGGAGGCTGCGATGGCGCGGCTGCGCCGCGACCGGCTCGGCGACACCCTTGTCGTCCTCACCGGACCGGGCGCGACCGAGGATCTGGGGCACGTCGGCGCGCTGCGCGGCGCGTACCCGTCGGTGGTGGTCGGGATCTTCGGGGCGGCGGAGCCGACGCCGCCGGGCGCGGCCGGCCTGGTCGTCGTCGACGCGGCCGACGGGGCGGCCTTCGCCGCCGAGTGGGACGGGGTACGCCGGTGGTGAGGCTGCTGCGGGCGGTGGCGGTGCCGGCCACGCTTGTCGTGCTGGTCACGCTGGCCGGTGTGGTGCTCGGCCGGGTGTACGCGGGGTCGCTGCTGACGATGCTGGTGGCCGGCGCGGCGGTCGGGTCGGTGCTGGTAAGCGTGGTGACCCGGCGGCTGCCGTCGTGGCTGGTGGCGCCGGTGTCGGTGCTGGCCATGCTCGGGTGGACGGCGGTCTGCCTGCGGGTGGCCGCCGCCGACGCGCAGGTGCCGGGCGGGTTCGTCGAGGTGGCCGGCGACGCCGCCCGCAACGCCATTCCCCGGCTGCTGACCGCGATGATCCCGGTGGAGGCCACGCCGGACACGGTTCTGCTGCCGGTGGTGGCCGCCTGGCTGGCGGGGTTGGCCGGCGCGGAGGTGGCGTTGCGGGCCGGGCGGGTGCTGCTGGGCTACCTGCCGCCGGTGCTGCTGCATGTCGGTGCCGTGTACGTGGTCGGGCCGAACGCGCAGCCGGCGATCGGTGCGACGGTGGCGTTGGTGGTGACGGCCGCGCTCGGGTTGGCGGTGTCGTCCCGACCGGCGGGCGGTGACCCCGCCGACGGGCTCGCCCCGGCGGTGCGGTCCGGGGTGCGGGCCCGACTGGCGGTGGCCTCGGCCGCCGGTACGGCGGTGGTGGTGGCGCTTGCGGTGTTGCTCGGCCCGGCGGTGGCGGCCCTGGTGGACACCCGGCCGGTGGATCCCCGGCGGTATGTGGAGCCGCCGCAGGTGGAGACGCTTGACGAGAATCCGCTGATCCGGATCTCCGGTTGGGCGTTGAACCCGGAGCAGGAACTGTTCCAGGTCGCGACCGACCTCCCCGGCGGATCCGGCCCAGCCGACCCGGCCGACGGTGCGGCGACGGGCAGTGCCGGGGTGCGGATCCGGCTGGCCGTGCTCAGCGACTACGACGGGGTCACCTGGCGGGTGGGCGCGACCTACCGCAACGCCGGCCGGATCCTGCCCGCCCGCGAACCGGCCCCGCACGCCACGGTCGAAACCGTGCGGCAGGAGATCACCGTGGGTGACCTGAGTGGACGGCTGCTGCCTGCGGTGCCCACCCCACGCGAGGTCAGTGGCGCCCGGGTCGCCTACGACCCGGGCACCGGCACGCTGATCCGTCCCGACGGTCTCGCCCCCGGCCTGCGCTACACGGTGACCTCGGCCCGGGAGCGCCCCGACAGCAATCTGCTGGCCACCGCGAACACCCCGGCCGGCGACGCGGTGGCCCGGGTGCTGCACGTCCCCGACGGGGCCCCCGAGCAGTTGCGGCGGCTGGCCACCCAGTTGGCCGAGGAGAACGGCGCGCCGTACGCGCGGGCGGCGGCGATCGAGCAGTGGCTGGCCGAGCACTACCGGCTGGTCGCCGACGCGCCGAGTGGGCACGCCTACCCGAATCTGGCGTTCTTCCTGTTCGGGCCGCGTAACGGTGGCGGGCAGCGCGGCACGTCCGAACAGTTCGCGGCGTCGTTCGCGGTGCTGGGTCGGCTCGCCGGGCTACCGACCCGGGTGGTGGTCGGCTTCGCCGCCCCCGGGTCGGGTCCGGTGCGGGCCGCCGACGCGTACGCCTGGCCGGAGGTGCTCTTCGACGGCCTCGGTTGGGTGTCGTTCGACCCGCTGCCCCAACCGGACGAGCAGCCCCGCCCGGTGGAGGAGGACTTCCGCCCCCAGCCGGAGGACCCGCCACCGTCGGAGCAGCCGGAGCCCACCCTGGAGCCGACCGCCTCGCCACCGGCGCAGGCCGCTCCCGCTGGACCCACCGACAGCGGCGGCGTCCCGACGCCGGTGCTGGTCGGTGGCACCGGCGGTGCTCTGCTGCTCGTCGTCGTGGCGCTGCTGGTCACCCTCGCCGGGCTGCGCCGGGCACAGACCCGGGCCCGGTTGCACCGGGGCGACCCCGGCCACCGCATCGCCGGCGCCTGGCGGGAGCTGACCGACACGTTGCGGTTGGCCGGCCGGCCGGTCGCCGCCGACCTGTCCGCCACCGAGGTCGCCGCGCAGGCCCGGCAGGCCCTGACCGACGTCCGGCCGCCGGCCGCGGCGTACGGGGCCGTCGATGAGCTGGCCCGGCTGGTCAACCAGGTCAGCTTCGCTCCCGGCACGGCCGACGAGGAGCAGGCCGGTGCCGCCGCCGCGGCGGCCACCGCCTACACCGGGGCGGTACGAGCGGCGCGTCCCCGCTGGCGGCAACTGCTCTGGTCGGTGCACCCGGGCCCGCTGCGCTGGCGCCGCTGAGCCTTGCCCTGGGTGCCATTGCCGAGAAAGCCACCTACGGTGATGCTGCCGGCTTCGGCGGCAGCGCGTCCTGATCGACGGCACGCAACCGGCGGACGAGTTTGCGCAGGCCGGACTGCCAGCCGTCGGGGTCCTCGGCGCGACGGCGGGCGTAGTCGGCCACCTCCGGGTGCGGCAGGATCAGGAACCGCTCCTCCGCCATCCCGGCCACCGCCGCCGCAGCCACGTCGTCCGGGCTGAGCACCGCGCCGGAGGCCGCGACGACCCGGGCACCCAGGTGTCCGGCGGCCAGTCCGTCGGCCAGCATCGCCGTGTCGACGCCCTGCGGGCACAGGGCGCTGACCCGGATGCCCTGGTCGCGGTAGGTCACCGACAGCCACTCGGCGAACCCCACGGCGGCGTGCTTGGTGGTGGTGTACGCGGCGTCACCGACGGCGGTCAGCACCCCCGCCGCCGAGCAGGTGTGCAGCAGGTAGCCGCTGCGCCGGGCGAGCATCGCCGGCAGCACCGCCCGGGCCGCGTACACGTGGGCGAGCACGTTGACCTGCCAGGACCGTTCCCAGCCGGCGTCGTCGACCTCCACTCCCCCACCGCTGCTCACCCCGGCGTTGGCGCAGAACACGTCGATCCGGCCGTGGCGGCGCTCGGTGTCGGTGACCAGGGCGCGTACCTGCTCCTCGTCGGTGACGTCGACGGCGACCCCACGGGCCCGCGGGCCCACGGCTGCGGCGACCGCCTCGGTCGCGGCACCGTCCAGGTCGGCCAGGACCAGCGCGGCGGCTCCCTCCGCGGCGAACCGCCGGGCCAGCGCCGCACCGATCCCCCCGGCCCCGCCGGTGATCACCACTACCCGGTCGGTGAGGTTCACACCGACTCCTTCGCGTCGCGCCCGAGCCGGGTGACAAGCGTGGCCAGGGCCACCGGATCGGTGGCGGTGACCTCCGGCGTGGGCAGCAACGCCAGCACCGGTACGTCCACCCCGGCGTCGACGTACCGACTCACCTGTGCCCGGCACTGCTCGGGTGAGCCGTGCAGGATCAGCGCGTCGACCACCTCGTCCGGGATCGCGGCCAGGGCACCGCGCCGGTCGCCCGCCGCCCACGCCGCCCACATGTCGGCAAGCGCCTCCTGCCGACCGAGCCAGCGGTGGAACTCCGCGTACGCGGGCACGGTCAAATAGCTGGTGATCATCCGCCGGCCGAGGGTGCGGGCGTACCCGGCATCCTCGGTGGGACAGACGAAGATCCGGGCGACCACCTCGAACTGCGGACGCCGCTGCCCCAGCTCGGCCACCGCCCGGGGCACGTCGGTGGCGGCGAGCCAGTTGAGGATCACCCCGTCGGCCTCGGCGGCGGCCAGCCGCAGCATGCCCGGACGCAACGCGGCCAACAGCAGCGGCGGCGGCACCACAGGCGGCCGTTCCAGGGTGAACCGGCGGACGGCGAAGGTGTCGAAGGCACCGTCGACGGTCTCCCCGCGCAGCGCCGCCCGCAGGAAACGCAGCACGTCGCGGGTGCGCCGGAACGGTTCGGTGAACTCCACGGCGTTCCAGTCGGAGACCACCACCGGCGACGACGCGCCGATGCCGAGGGCGAACCGGCCGGGGGCGACGTCGGCGAGCGCGGCGGCGCTCATCGCCAGCAGGCCGGGGCCGCGGGTAAACGCCGGTGTGATCGCGGTGCCCAGCCGCAGCCCGGGCTGCCAGGCGGCGGCCAACGTCAGCGGCGTGAACGCGTCGGCCCCGTTGACCTCGGAGGACCACACGTCGGTGTAGCCGGCGTCGGCGAGGGCCGCGTACACCGCGGCGTGGTCAGCGAGCGGGATCCCGCCCAACGGCACCGTCATTGCCCATCGCGTCGTCATCGGTCGATGGTGCCCGTCCCGGCGTCGTCGGGCAAGGTCGTCGCGGCGGCGGCCACAGGACCGTCACCAGCGTTAACCTTCCGAGCGTGACCTTCTCGCTCGTGGCTCGCTCCGACGACGGCCGGCTGCACGGCATCGTCGTGGCCAGCCGTTTCCTGGCTGCCGGGGCCCTCGTGCCGGGTGCCGCAGCCGACGTCGGCGCGATCGCCACCCAGGCGCACGTGAACCTGGCCTACCGGCCGCAGGGGCTGGCGCTGCTGCGGACCGGTGTGTCGGCCGCCGGTGTGGTCGCCGGCCTGGTCGCCGCCGACCCGGAACGCGATCATCGGCAGCTCGGGGTGGTCGCGGCCACCGGGCCGGGTGCCACCTGGACCGGTGAGCACTGTCGGGGCTGGGCCGGTGGGCAGGCCGGCGATGGCTGGGCGGCGCAGGGGAACATCCTCACCGGCCCGCAGGTCGTCGACGCGCTCCGCGACGCCTGGCTGGCCGGTTCCGGCCTGCCGTTCGCGCACCGGCTGCTCGCGGCGCTGCGCGCCGGCGAGGCCGCCGGCGGCGACCGTCGGGGCCGGCAGAGCGCGGGGCTGCTTGTGGTGCGCCGTGGCGGCGGGTACGGCGGCACCGGCGACGCCATGATCGACCTGCGGGTCGACGACCATCCCGACCCGGTCACCGAACTCGACCGGCTGCTGGCGGTGCACACGCTGCTGTTCAGCCGGCCCGATCCGGCCACCCTGCTGGACCTGACCGGTGCGCTGGCCGGCGAGGTCGCCGGTCTGCTGACCGCGCTCGGGTATCCGGCCGATCCGGCGGAGCCCGAGGACGCGTTGGTCGCCTGGGCCGGGTTGGAGAACCTGGAGGAGCGGCTGGCGCCCGGTCGTATCGACCCGGTGGTCCTGGCTCACCTGCGTGCCGCCGCCCCGCACGTGCCGGCACCCCGCACCGCCGCCTGACCCACCACCCGCCGGCCGGCCATGCCCGGGCAGCAGCGGCAGCCCGACACCGCCACGCCGACGCCTGACATACCGGCTACCGGGCCAGCGGCGGCTCGCGCGGGCGGTGCGCGGCGGTCGGGTGCCGGTCAGCCGCCGAAGGCGAGCAGTCGGATGCCGGCGGCGTCGAGGGCGTCCTGCTCGGCCCGGCTGCGGGGGCTGCGGCCGGTGGCCTTGCGGATCAGGGTCAGCCGGTCCCAGCCGAGATCCGCCGGCAGTGCCCGCCCGCCGGTGAGCAGGTCGCCGATCACCCGGGCGGCGGTGGGGGTCAGCCAGGGCGGCCGGTCCAGCGCCTCGGCCAGGTCGAGGCCGTGCACGCCGACCTCCACCACCCGGGTACGCAGGAACTCCGGCACCGTCATCGCGTCGCCGTGCCGGGTGCGTACCACCCGGTCGGCGGGATGGGCGTCTACCGCCGCGAGGGTGGCCCGCCACGCCCGGTCGAAGTCCGCAGCGAGCACCGCACCGGGCCGGTCCGACGAGGATCCGGCACTGCCCGAGGCGGCCCCGCCCCGGGCGGCCTCCACGCGGGCGGCCTCCACGCGGGCAGACTCAACGCGGGCAGACTCGACACGGGCGGACTCGATGCGGGCGGCGTCCACCTCCGGGAGGAACTTCGCCGCAGCGAAGTAGCCGGCGGCGCCGACCTCGGCGGGACCGGGCACCGTGGCGCGCAGCATGTCGGCCAGCCGGCCGGCTCCGGTGCGTACGTGGGCCAGCAGGTCGGCCACCGTCCACGGCGCGCAGCGGGTCGGGCGGTCGAGGTCCGCCCGGTCGAGGGTACGCAGCACCGTGCCGAGCCGGTCGCACTCGTCGTGGAACGCCGACCGTACGACGCTCATCCGGTCAGCCCTTGTAGCGGGGCACGAGACGGTGCACGGCGGTGAGCACCAGCGCCATCACCACCGCCATGGAGCCGGCGATGCCGGCGGCGCTGCCCGCGTAGCCGACGAACAGCGGACGGCGGGACAACTCCACCGCCGGGGTGGACCGCAGGCCCACCAGCCACCACAGGGCCAGCGCGCAGCCGGCGATCGCGAGCAACCCGGCCGCGCCCAGCAGCAGGGCGGTGAGCCGGTGCGCGTCACCGGGCGCGACCTCCGCCCGTTCCCGCTGGGTGACCAGCAGCAGCAGGCCGGCCAGCGCCGCCCAGACCCCGACCACCAGGAACGCGGCGACCGCGTCGCTGGGCCGGTGCCAGCCCGCCGACAGGGTCGCCACCCCGGCGGTCGCGGCATAGCCGGCACCGATCACGGCGCCACCGGCCCGCACCTTCGCCGGGAGCACGAGCACCAGGGCCACCGCCACCGAGCCGGCGACCGTGGTGTGCCCGCTGGGCAGGCTGTTGCCGACGAACGCCCGTTCCAGGTCGATGCCGTAGTCGGGACGGCTCAGTCCGTACTTGAGCAGTTGGGTGGTGACGTTGGCGCCCGCGATCAGCAGGGTCGCCGCGACGGCCAGGGCGACCCGACCTCGGATCAGCGCGATGAACCCGATCATCACGGTGACCGCCAGCAGCGACACCACGGACATGGCGTTGAGGATCCGGTCGACCGGTTCCTCGATGTGGTCGCGGCCGATCCGGTTGCCGGTGAGGGCCACCGTGTCGATCCACTGGCCGATCTCCGTGTGCAGGGCGAATCGCCAGACGGCGATGAAGGCCGCCGTCTGGATCAGGGCCAGCACGACCAGCCAGACCGCAGTACCACCCCTGGGCGTCACGCGCACCCGCACAACTTAGCGGCACGCCACCGGCGTCCGGCCGGTGGCCCGTCCGTGGCGTGGAGATAGGTTGGCCGCAGGTGAAGGAGGGCACGTGACCGGTACGTCGGAGCGGGACGTCGCCGTGGCCGGGCGACCCGAGTCACTTGCCGATCTGCTCGGCGGGCGCCGGGGAGCGGTGGACGCCACCGTGCCGCCGGTCGCGTTCGCGGTGGGCTGGCTGGTGTCCGGCCGGTCGGTCATGGTCGGGGTGGTGGCGGCGCTGGTCGCCGGGGCGGTGGTGGCCGGCTGGCGGTTGCGTCGCGGTGACCGGCCCCGGTCGGTGCTGGTCGGGCTGCTCGCGGTCTGCGTGGCCGCGCTGGTGGCGGTGCGCACCGGGCGGGCCGAGGACTTCTTCCTCGTGCAGGTGCTGGCCAACGCCGCCAGCGCGCTGGCGTGGGCGGTGAGCATCATCGTGCGCTGGCCGCTGCTGGGGGTGGTCGTCGGCGCCGCGCTGAGGCAGCGCGGACGCTGGCGCCGTGACCCGGCGCTGCTGCGGGCGTACGGACGGGCCAGTTGGGTGTGGACGGGGACCTACCTGCTGCGGGTGGCGGTGTTCGTGCCGCTGTATCTCGGTGGTCACGTGCTCGCCCTGACCGCGGCCCGGGTGGGGCTGACCTGGCCGCTGGTCGCGGCGGCATTGGCGGGCAGTTGGGCCGTGGTGCGCCGGTCGTTGCCGGCCGGTCATCCGGGGCTGCGACACCCGGTGACGCCGCCGACCGAGCCGGCCGCGAGAACGTCGGACGACGGCGAGCCGCACGCACCGGGGCTGGGACAATAAGGGAGAGGCCGCCACGGGGGGAGCGGCCTCTCCGGTGATGTACGTTACTCCGTCCCGGGCCGGGTTGTGATCCCGGGGCGGTCACTTTTTTTCGCTATGTGCGCGCCGTGCCCGGCGGGTCGGGTGGTGGGGTGGGCCGACCGCTCCGCTGCGTCGGCCAGAGGGCCGACCCACCCCGGCCTGACCGTGGGTGTCAGGCCGTCAACCGGACCTGCCTCTACCCCCGAGGCCCGGCCGGTGCCTCCGGGTGGGTCAATGCCCACCCGGAGGAGTTCGTTCAGCCGTTGGGGAACAACTTCCCGTAGTCGGCGTAGGCCATGGCGACGTCCGCCTGGGCCCAGAAGCGGTGGTAACGGAACTCGGGCTCCGGCCCACCGTCGAGGTACGCCTGCACCTTCGGCCACGCCGGGTCGTTCTTGTAGAACGACCGGATGTCGACGAAGCTCTTGCCCGGGGCGATGACGTCACCGTTGGGCATCTCGCCGGTCCAGCCCGGCGGGATGTACAGGCCCTGCCCGGTGGAGGCGTCGTAGACGTCGTCGAAGCGCCGGTAGTCGCCACGCTTCTCCACCGTCGAGACACCCTGGGCGTCACTGTGGGCGTGCAGCGCGTCCAGCAGCCCCTTGGCGGTTTCCTTCGCCTCGGTGTTGCCCGACTTCGCCGCGTACGCGATCAGGGTGCGGGCGTAGGCGGCGGCGACGCCGACGTCCTGGCCCTTGACCGTCACCTCGACGTGCAGGTTGTTGTTCGGCTGCGGGTTGCTCGGGTTCCAGTTGTTGGGCTGGCCGGTCCACTCCATGTCCGACGGGATGGACCAGTCCTCACCCAGCGTGGTGTGCTCGATCGCCCACGGCACCCACTTGTCCAGCAGCGCCTTGGCCTGGGCGTTGCCGCTGACCAGGTACAGCTCGGCGATGCGCTGCATCGACCAGGCCTGCATGCCGAACCACTGGTTCGACGGCGGGTCGTTGTAGACCGGGTCCTCGTCGTAGAACATGCCGTAGAAGGTGGCCGTGCCGGCCGGCGGCGTGCCGTAGTGCCCGCCCCAGCTGTTGGTCGCGCCACCGGCGATGCCGCCCTCGGCGGACTGGAGCCAGGTGTAGAGCTCCAACTGCCGGTTGAGGCTGTTGGTCCAGTCCGCCGCTGCCGTCGGCGAGCGCGGCTTGAGCTCGTCGACGTTTGTCAGCGCCCAGGCCGCGAACGGGTTCTGGTAGCCGAAGTGGCTGTGGCTGGAGCCGATCCGCCAGGACCAGTTCTGGCTGGTCTCGTACGCGCCGCCCCAGGCGTAGTACCAGGACAGCAGGTAGTGGGCGGAATCGCGGCCGGAGCCGGCCGGGCAGGCGCTGGCCCCGACGCAGTTGCCGACCCGCTTGAAGTACTTGTCGAACAGGGCGTACCGCAGGTAGTCACCCATCTTGGCGGCCTTGGTCACGGTGGCCGCGACGTCGGCCGCCTTGTTCTGCTCCTTGGCCCAGGTCAGCGCCCAGTACGCGGCCTGCACGGCGCGGGCGTCGGCGTCCGGGGCGTTGGTGTACTTCCACTGCTTGGCCGGCGCCTGCGACTCCTTGATGAACAGGTCCAGGTAGCCGTACTGACCGCCGTGGGCGAAGGTGTCGCAGGACGGCTGCGGCACGGTCTCCCACACCGACTCCTGGGTGCCCCGCTGGAAGGTGTTGATGTAGGCGGGGCGGGTGGTGCCGTCGCCGCAGCGGCCGTAGCCGTAGACGTTGTCGACGTCCAGCAGCCAGTGCATGCCGTAGACGGAGCCGGTGTTGTAGGTCGACCGGAGCTCCGAGCGCAGCGGGTCCTGGCCGACCGGCACGTTCGAGTCCAGCTGCGACGGGTACTGGCTGGGCAGGTCGTGCTCGGCGGCGTAGGTGGCGTCACCGGCGGAGCCGGCGGTCGGCTGGTCGGCGTCGGACGGGATGATGTACCGCTCCATCACCGTCCAGGCGTTGTTGAACGGCGTCCAGTTCTGGGTCACCCGACCGTAGTAGGCCTCCAGCCACAGCCAGAAGCTGAACGCCTCGGAGGTGGTCTCGTGGCCGTGGTCCGGCGCCTCGACGATGAGCGTCTCGATGGAGTGGTACGGCACGCCCTCCGGGCTGAAGTAGCCCGAGTTCTTGATCTTGTTGTACTGGGTGAGGAAGCGCTGCACGTACTCGTCGTCCCCGCCGGGCACGTCGTTGTCGATCTCGGTGACGGTGACCGTCGCCGGGGTGTGCCCGGTGGCCGAGGCGGTGATCGTGGCGGTGCCACCGACGGTGTCTTCGTCCTCCGCCGCCCGGACGGTCACGTCGACGCCGGTGTTCCAGTTCGACGTGGTCAGCGTCGCCGAGGTCGGCGTGACGGTGACGTCCGTGTCGCCGGTACGCGCCAGGCTCACCGCGACGTTCGCGGTGGGCGCCCGGCTCAGCTTGAGGTTGAACGTCGAGTCGCCGCCCTCGGGGACGGTCACCGCGGTCGGCGTGGCGACCAGGGCCGGCGAGGTGGAGCCGGCGACGGTGAACGACCGCTCGGCGATCGCGGACAGCCCGCTGTTGTCGTACGCCCGGGCCTGCACCGTGTAGTCACCGGCCGGCAGGCTCTCCAGGGTGTACGCGTACGGCGCGCTGGTGTCGGTGTTGACCAGCAGCCCGTTGCGGTAGAACTCGACCCGGGCGATGGTGCCGTCCGGGTCGCTGGCGGTGGCGGTCAGCGGCACGGTCGCCGGGGCCGTGAACGGGCCGGCGGGCACCGACAGGCTGACCGTCGGAGGCTGCTGCGCCGTACCACCGCAGGTGACCCCGTTTACCGAGAACGAGGTCGGCTTCGCGTTGGTGCCGGAGTAGGAGCCGTTGAAGCCGATGCTGGTGCTGCCGCCGGCCGGGATGTTGCCGTTCCAGGATTCGTTGACGGCGGTGACCTCGTTGCCGCTCTGGCTCCACCGGGCCGACCAGCCCTGGGTGACCCGCTGGTTGCCGGGGAAGGCGAACTTCAGGGTCCAGCCGTTGATCGCGTCGCCGGTGTTTCTGATGGTGACGTTGGCGGTGAAGCCGTTGCTCCAGTCATTTGTCGTATAAACCACGTCGCAGGCCGGTGCGGCCTGTGCGGCGGCGGCGGGGACGGTCGCCCCACCGATCGCCAGCGCCGCGGCGGCGAGCCACGCCAGGCGCCGACGTCTAGCCAGGTTTCTCATCTGCGCGGTGTCTCCTCGGACCAGGCCGGTGGCGGTGGCGCCCCGGCGGTGGCGCCCCGGGGACGACGGGTCCGCCGAGGTGCCAGTGGATGGTGGTCGCTGCGGCCCGGGTGGGGCCGGCGCGGCGGGGCGCCCCATGGGACGGCAGCTGCTCCCGCTGCTGGCAGGACGCCGTACCGGACGAGCCGGAAGCCCTCGGCGACCCGCGCTCACGCGTACCTTGGCTCCGCGCGGTCGATCGACAGTGTGCCATGGAAGCGCTCCCAACGCTAGCAAGGGAACTTCCGGAAACACTGAGTTGTTTCGATCTCGTTTTGGGGCTTTCACAAAGCCGTGACGGGCGTTACAGTCGCAGCAACGTCGATGGGAGCGCTTCCATCGACAGAGTTCCACCCGGAATATCGCCCGGGGTCGTGCCCACGGCTCCGGGGAACAGACCACAGGCCGACGGCGGGCCAGCCCGGACACCGCCGCCAGCCGTCACCCCACCACAGTGGAGGGAGGTGGATCCTCAGCCACTCGCGTGGCCCGGCTCCCGCGCGACACGCACAACTGGGACGCCAATCCGAACGTGCGTGTACCGCAACACGGTGGGGACGGGGGTTGCCCTCCCCCGTCCCCACACTAAACCCCCGTTCACGATGGGAAAAGAGGCCGACGGGTCAGACGCGCACCACCCGCGCGCCCCGCACGGCAGTCGACCCGCCCGCCGACCGCCATCCGCGACGCCCCGCCGACCGCCCGGGCGCGCACCACCGGTCCGCCCGCGGCAATCGGCGCACCCGGTCCCGCCGCACCAGCTGCCCGACCGGCACAGCGCCCTTCCCCACCCCACGTCACCCGCCACCGGGGCAGACCGCCCCACCCCTCGCGACGACTCGGCCCGGCGGGGACCGCCTACCCTCTACCCTTTGTTGGGAGCGCTCCCGGGCTCAGGCGGTCGTCCCCATCCACGAGGAGAACCCATGTCGATACTCACCAGGCGGCACCTGCTGCGCCGCGCGGCGCTCTCGGCCACCACCGCCACCCCGGTCAGCGCAGTGCTCGGCACCACCGCCGCGGCCACCACGGCCACCGGTCTGGCCGGCTGCCAGCCCGGCGACCCGGCCGACCACACGGCCACCGCGTCGAACCCGGCCACCCGACGGTCCTTCCCGCCCGACTTCGGTTGGGGCGCCGCGACCTCCGCCTACCAGATCGAGGGTGCCGCCAAGGAGGACGGCCGCGGCGAATCGATCTGGGACACGTTCAGCCGCGCACCGGGACGCACCCGCAACGGCGACACCGGCGACGTGGCCGCCGACCACTACCAACGCTATGCCGAAGACCTCGATCTGATGCGCGACCTGGGGCTGCGCAGCTACCGGTTCTCCATCTCCTGGCCGCGCATCCAGCCCGACGGAACCGGCGCCGCCAACCAACGCGGCCTCGACTTCTACCGTCGCCTCGTCGACGGTCTGCACGAACGCGGGATCGCCCCGATGGCCACGCTGTTCCACTGGGACCTGCCGCAGAGCCTGCAGGACACCGGTGGCTGGGAGTCCCGCGACGTCGCCCAACGATTCGCCGACTACGCCGGCATCGTCTTCGACGCCCTCGGCGACCGGGTGCCCGTCTGGCTGACCATCAACGAGCCGAAGACCGTGGTGCAGAACGGCTATATCTTCGGCCACCACGCCCCCGGCCGGCAGGATCCCGACGCGGCGTACCTGGTCGCCCACCACCTTCAACTCGCCCACGGCCTCGCCGTCCGCGCCCTGCGCGCCACCGGCGGCAAGAGCCGCATCGGCCCCGCCTTCAACCTGCACCCCTGCTACCCCGCCGACGACTCCGCCGCCGCAGCGGAGGCCGCCCGCCTCTACGACGGCTACGAGAACCGCCTCTACCTCGACTCCGCGTTGATCGGCAGCTATCCGTCCGACGTGCTGGCCGACCTCGGCACCGGCAGCCGGATGGTCCGCGGCATCCGCGACGGCGACCTGGAGATCATCTCCGCCCCGATCGACCTGCTCGCCGTGCAGTACTACACCCCGATCTACGTCACCGCCGACGGCGGCACGGTACGCCGCTGGCCCACCTCCGAGGCGGACTGGCAGCAGATCTACCCGGACGGGATGTACGACATCCTGACCCGGGTCACCCGCGACTACGGGCCGATCCCCCTCACCGTCACCGAGAACGGCCTGCCCACCCCCGACGAACTCAGCGCCGACGGCACCGTCGAGGACGACGGCCGCGTGACGTTCCTCCGCGACCACCTGACCGCCGCCCACCGGGCCATCGCCGAGGGCGTGCCGCTGGAGAGCTTCCACGTCTGGTCCCTGCTCGACAACTTCGAATGGGCCGAGGGCTACGAGCAGCGCTGGGGGTTGATCTACGTCGACTACCCCACCCAGCGTCGGGTGTTCAAGCGCAGCGCCCACTGGTACCGCCAGGTCATCGCGGACAACGCGGTCTGACCCCGTCAGCTCGGCGGCGGCCCGGCTCCGGGCCGCCGCCGAGGCACGTACCATCTCCGCATGCGTGATCGCCACCGTCTGGGCCGGCCGTTCTGGACCTTCTGGAGCGCCGCCGCGCTGGCCAACCTCGGCGACGGCATCCGGGTGGCCGCCTTCCCGCTGCTGGCCGCCGCACTCACCGACGACCCGCTGGCCGTCGCTGCCGTCGCCGCCGCCCAGTTCCTGCCGTGGCTCGTCTCCGGGCTGCTCGCCGGTGCCCTTGCCGACCGCCGAGGGGCTCGCACGCTGCTCGCCGCCGCCGACACCGGCCGCGTCGTCGTGCTGGCCGCGCTGGCCACCACCGTCGCCCTGGGCTGGGCCACCATCGCGCTCGTCGTCGCCGCCGCGTTCCTGCTCGGCGTCGGCGAGACCATCCGGGACACCGCCGCCCAGACCGCCGTACCCAGGCTCGTCACCGACGCGCAGCTGGAAAAGGCCAACGGGCGCCTGGTCGCCGGGGAGATCGTCGGCAACGAGTTCGTCGGTCCACCGGTGGGTGCCCTGCTGTTCGTGCTCGGTGCCGCCATCCCGTTCGCCGTCAACGGAGCCACCCTGGCCCTGGCGGTGATGCTCGTGCTCTCCCTGCCGCTGACCCTGGCGCACCGGGCTACCCCGGACACCAGCGACGCCGCGCCGGCCACCGACGGCCACGGGGTCCTGGCCGGCCTGCGCTGGCTCGTCCGCCAGCCGATGCTACGCACCCTGATGCTCGTCACCGCCGCCGTGGCCGCCGCGGACACCGCCTGGTTCGCGATCTTCGTGCTCTACGCCCGCGACGCCCTCGGCCTCGGCGCGTTCGGTTTCGGCCTGCTGCTGGCCACCGGCGCGGCCGGTGGACTGATCGGCTCGTTCGCCGCCGACCGTCTCGTCGCCCGCTTCCAGCACCGGTCCGTGTTGACCTGGTCCATGGCCGTCACCGCCGGCGTACCGGTCCTGCTGGCCGTCGTCGGGCACCGCGCCGTCGCGGTGGTCGTGGTGGTCACCACCAGCGCCGCGTTCGCCGTGCTCAACGTCGCCGCGCTGTCGGTACGCCAACGACTGGTGCCGGGCGGGCTGCTCGGTCGGGTCATCGCCGCCTCCCGCCTGGTCACCTACAGCTGCACCGCGCTGGGTGCGCTGGCCGGTGGTGCGCTGGCCGCCCGAGCCGGCATCGAGGCGCCGTTCCTGTTCAGCGGCGTCGTCGCCGTGGCCGCCACCGTCGCCTGGTGGGTCGCCTCCCGACCCACCACCCCCGGCACCGCACCCGGCCTTCGGTAACGCACCGTCGGCCGGCGACCCGCCACCCCGCCCGGGGTCAGCGGGGCAGTGCCTGCTGAAGTTCGGCGCGCAGGGCCGGGGTCAGCATCTCGCCAGCCTGCTTGGCCAGCCGGGCCATCTCGTAGCCCACCACGCCGATGTCGGCGTCCGCCGCCGCCAGGGTGGCCAGGATCGAGCCGTCGCGTACCTGCATCACCAGGAAGTAGCCCCGCCCCATCTCCACCACGGTCTGCTTGACCACGTCCCCGTCGAACATCTGGGCGGCACCGGCGGTGATGCTCATCAGTCCCGAGGTCACCGCGGCGAGCTTGTCGGCGTGGTCCCGTGGCAGGTGGTCGGATATCGCGACCAACAGCCCGTCGGAGGAGACCACCACCGCGTGCGCCACCCCGGGCACCCGCTCCGCGAACGCGCTGACCAGCCAGCTCAGGTCGCGAGCCTCCTGCGACAACCCCGTCACTTCCGTCCTCCTTCGCTCCACGCCCCGAGCGGTGGCACGGGTATCTCGGTGGTCTCCTCAGCCTCGGCCCGCCGTACCCCGCTGTACAACCTGGACAACATCCCACCGACGGCTTCCGGGTCCGGTTCGTTGCGGGCCGCCGGCTGCTGCTCCGGACGGGCCGGCTGGGTCACCGCACTGAGCTGCGCCATCGGCACCCGCATCGGCAGGCCCCGCTCGTTCGTCCCGGCGGTCACCGGCACGGCCGGCGGTGCCGATGCGCCGGCACCGACGGCGGGTACGACCGACGAGGGGCCCTCCCGCGACCACCAGCCGCTCCCGCCGCTGGCCGGTGCGACGGCGGGGGCGAGCACGTCCTCGGCGCGTACCGGGACCGGGTGGGCCTGGCGGGGCACCGTGGTCGGACGTCGCCCGGCCACCGGCAGATCCGCCGGCCCCGGGTCGGTCGGGGTGACCGGGCGAGGCTTCGCGCCGGGCAGCCCACGCGGCGCCGGCACCGGGTCCAGGCTCGGCGGCGGCGCCGCCGCGAGCAACGGACGCGGCAGCCGTACCCGGGCCACCAGCCCACCGGCACCGCCGTGCAACCGCACCTCGATGCCGTGCCGAGCGGCGAGGTGACTGACCACGAACAGACCCATCCGCTCGACCGTCGCGACGTCCGCGGCCGGCGGGGCGGCCAGCACCCCGTTCGCCTCCGCCAGTGCCGTCGCGCTCATACCGAGGCCCTGGTCGGCGATCTCGATCACCGCCCCGGTCCCCTCCACCCGGGCCATCACCTGCACGATCGTGTCCGGACGGGAGAAGGCGGTCGCGTTCTCCAGCAGCTCGGCGAGCAGGTGCACCAGCTCACCCACCGCGTGCCCGACCACGTGCAGGTCCGCCACCGCCTCGTGCCGCACCCGCTGGTACTGCTCGATCTCGGCGCTGGCCGCGAGCAGCACCGCGCTCAGCCCGATCGGCCGGTTCCACCGGCGGGTCGACTCGGTGCCGGCGAGCACCAGCAGGCTCTCGTCGTTACGGCGCATCCGGGCGGCGAGGTGATCCAGCTTGAACAGGTTCTCCAGCTGCTCGGGGTCGCCCTCCTCGCGCTCCAGGTCGTCGAGCAGCTCCAGCTGCCGCTCCACCAGTACCTGGCTGCGTCGGGCGAGGTTGATGAACATCGCGTTGACGTTGCGGCGCATGTTCGCCTGGTCGACCGCCACCCCGACGGCGCTGCGGTGCACCGCGACGAACGCCTCGGCCAGTTCACCGATCTCGTCGAGCGACCGCACCACGGCCGGCGAGACGTCGATCGGCGGTACGCCGCCGGAGACCGACCGCAGCCGGGCCAGCGCCTCGGGCAGTTCGATCTGCGCGATCCGCAGCGCCTGCGAACGCAGCAGCCGGATCGACCGGGCCAACGACCGACCGATCAGCACCGAGATCAGCACCGCCACCAGCAGAACCGTGATGATCACGCCGACGACCAGCAGCGTCTCCCGCAACTGGGTCTCGCTCGCGTCGTCGGCCTGCCCCGCCGAGTCCGACAACACGTCCGCCTCGAAGCTCTGCAACAGCTCGTGGCGGGCCTCGCTGGCCGTCCACCACTGCTCCGCGTCCAGCACCGACGACCCGGACGTGCCCTGCGACAGCGCCTGCTCCTCCATCCGGGAGGCGGCGATGAAGGCCGGATCCAGGCTCATCTCGTCGTAGCGGGTGACCTGTGCGCTCGTCGCCGCGATCCGGAACGCGCCGAGGGCAGTCAGCTGCCGCGCCCGCAGGTCGGGCAACTGGGCCGCGTCCTCGGCGTCATAGCTGCCGACACGGGCCGCCGAGTACAGCTCCGCCCGGACCCGGGAGGAGAGTTCCTTCGCCCGGGCGAACTGCACGTACCGCAGCACCGCATCGGCCAGTTCCGGTCGGTCGGCGCCGGGCGTCGGCTGGGCGAGCAGATTCAGCAACGCGTCGATCGCCCGGTGGTAGTTACCGATGATGGTGTCGCCGCTGAGCACCACCGTGGTCAGCGTGTTCCGGATGTAGCCGACCTGCTGGTACGCCTGCGACGCCACCACGTAGACGTCCCGCCACGAGGCGTCCGCCTCGGCCAACGGCTCGGCCGCCGCACGCAGTTCCGCCGCCGCCTGGTCGGCGGCCTCGCGGTAGGGCTGCAACACTGCCAGCCGCTCCTCGCTCGCCTCCTCGTCGGTGGCCGCACGCAGCGCGGGCAGCTCCCCGGCCGTACGGTCGCGCTCCAGCTGCAACCGGTGGATCAGCGCGGTGATCTCGCGTCCGATGCCGACCTGGGCGGCGAAGTCACCCAGCACGCTGGCGCGGCTGACCAGGCTCTGGGTCTGCACGCCCGCCAGCACCAGGAAGGCGACCGACGGAATGACCAGCACCGTGGCCAGCTTGGTACGCATCCGCCAGTCCTGCAGGCGCAGGGCGGAGCGACGCCGGTGGGGTACCACCCGGACGTCGAACCGACGCCGGCGGTGCTGCGACACCCCGTGCGCCTGCTCCGGTCCTACACCCACCCGCTCCTCCTCCCCCACGCGTCCGCCGCGGTCCGGGGAGCGCGGTCCATCCAACCAGGCCCGAGAGCAGTGTCAACGCCCTGCCCTTATGAACGGTTAAGGAAGGGTACTGCTGGTCGCCAGCCTATGCCGAGGTCGCCGAGTCTTGATCATCCGTCCGGCCGATGTCGGCCACCACCACGGCATCGGCGATCCGGCCGGTGGCCACCAGCGCCGCGCCGGTGGCACCGATCTCCGGGTGCCGCGCGAAGTGCACCGGCCGGGGGGCCAGCACCGCCGCGAACGCCTGCCGCCACCAGGTCGAGGCGGCTATCGCACCGCCGCCGAGGACCACCTCGACCGGCCGACCCACCGTGGACTCCAGCACCACCAGGTCGTCGACAACCTGCTGGCACACCCCGTACATGAGCCCGGCCAGCATCTCCACCGCGGTGGTGCCGAAGCCCAGCCCCCGCAGCTCGCCCAGCCCGGCCGGGCGAATGCCCGGCGGACGGTCACCGCCGAAGCGGACGTTGGCCGGCAGGCCGCCGTCGGGCGGCAACAGAGCCAGCGCCTCCTCCAGCGCCCGGCCGGTCGGCAGCCGCAGCTCCCGGTCCGCCCAGGCGAACAGGTTCCCGCCCGAGGAGTACGCGGCCCCGGTCACCACATGGTCGTGGTCGACGCGGTAGCGCCACAACCGGTGCGGCAGAACGGTCGACTCGGCGGGCGTCGACATCCGCTGCAACAGCCGCACCGCCGAGGACGTGCCCACGGTCACCGCCGCCCGGGCCGGGTCGACGCAGCCGGAGCCGACGTTGGAGGCGGCACCGTCACCGAGCGGTGGCGCCCACCGGGCCCGGGCCAGAGCCGGCCACCGCCGGCCGTACTCGGCGCGCAGCCCACCGTGCCAGCCGCGGGGGGCCAGTTCGGGAAGGTCCGCACCGTCGCTACCGGCCAGCGCGCAGGCCTCCGGGTCCCAATCCAGGGTGTGCAGGTCCAGCAGGCCGGTGCCGGACGCCTGGGACATCGACATCGGCGCCTCGGCGAGCAGCCCGCCGAGCACGTACTCGACCAGCCCGGTGAACCGGGCCACCCGGTCCCCGGCGCGGGCCCGCAGCCAGGGCAGCCGCACCGACCAGTAGCAGCGGTGCCACCAGGTGCCGGTGCGCTGGTGGAAGGCGTCCGGGTCGGCCGGGCCGACCACCGTGGCCGACGGCTCGGGCCGGGTGTCCAGCCAGGTCAACACCGGGCCGAGCGGCTCGTCGTCGGTGCCCAACGGCACCACCGAGTGCCACTGGCCGCTGATCGCCACCAGCTCCACCCCGTCCAGCCACCCCTGCCCGTGCAGCTCGTCCAGGCACTCGATCAGGCAGGCCAGGTAGTCACGGGCGTCCAGGGTGCCGGCGCCCTCGTCGTCGACGGTGACCAGCATGCGGCGACGAGCCAGCGCCCCCGGCAACGGTTGCGCGTCGTCCAGCACGAGCCCACGCACCGACGAGGTGCCCAGGTCCAGCGCGAGAATCTTCATCGCGGGTCAACGTACCCGGTGATCGCGACGCCACAACGCTGCCGCGCACCGGGTCCGCCGATCGGCTTCCACGCCGACCATCCGACGCGTAGAGTGTTCGCATGCTCGCGCGATTGACCTGCTGGTGGCCCGCCGACCCGGCGGCCCTCCCCCGCGCGTAGCTTCACCCACGCGGCCGCCCGACGAGGCGGCCGCCGGTCATGTCCCGGTTCCCGGGCCGCCCCCGACGGTGGTCACCCGGCCCGAGGAGACCGATGCACCAGCTCACCGACCTGCTCAACGCGCTCGCCGCCGGCCTCGACCCCGGCCCGTTCGCCCTGTTACACCGCGAGGGCACCGAGCATCTCGACCTGTTCACCGGCACCGTGACGACCGTCGACCGGCTCGCCGACATCCCCCTGCCCGCCGCATCCGCCGGCCCGGCGACGCTGGCCCTGGTGCCGTACCGGCAGGTCGCCGAGCGGGGCTTCGCCTGTGTCGACGACGGGGTACCGCTGGAATGCCTGCGCATCGACCACCGCCACCGGCTACCGCTGGCCGGCGTGCTGGCGGCGCTGCCGACCGCCCCGGTACGCACCAGCGGCGCCGCCTTCGACATCAGCGACGACGAGTACGCCGCCATCGTGGCCCGGGTGCTGGCCGACGAGATCGGCCACGGCGAGGGCGCCAACTTCGTCATCCACCGCACCCTGCGCGCCCAGGTGCAGGGCGCCCCGCTGACCGCCGCGCTGGCCGCGTTGCGCTCGCTGCTGACCCGGGAGCGCGGAGCGTACTGGACGTTCGTGGTGTACACCGGGGCACGCACCCTGGTCGGTGCCAGCCCGGAGCGGCACGTCAGTGTCGACGACGGTCTGGTGATGATGAATCCGATCAGCGGCACCTTCCGGCACACCGGTGCCGGCGCCGATCGGGCCGCGCTGCTGCGCTTCCTCGCCGACACCAAGGAGACCGAGGAGCTGTACATGGTCCTCGACGAGGAGTTGAAGATGATGGCCACCGTCGCCGAGCGGGGTGGGCAGGTCGTCGGGCCGTACCTGAAGGAGATGTCGCACCTGGCGCACACGGAGTACCTGCTGGCCGGACGGGGCTCGAAGGACGTCCGCGAGGTGCTGCGGGAGACGATGTTCGCGCCGACGGTGACCGGCAGTCCGATGGAGAACGCCTGCCGGGTGATCGCTCGGCACGAACGCACCGGACGCCGGTACTACTCCGGGGTGCTGGCCCTGCTCGGTCACGACGAGACGGGCCGGCAGACCCTCGACGCGCCCATCCTGATCCGTACCGCCGAGATCTCCTCCACCGGTGAGCTGCGGGTACCGGTCGGTGCGACCCTGGTCCGCCACTCCACCCCCGCCGCCGAGGTCGCCGAGACCCACGCCAAGGCCGCCGGCGTGCTGGCCGCCCTCGGTCTGGGCCCGCAGGCACCGGCCGGGCCGCACCCGACGCACCGGCTCGCCGACGACCCGCAGGTACGCGCCGCCCTCGCCGCCCGCAACGCACCGCTGGCCCGGTTCTGGCTGGACCAGCGGCCACCGGGCGCCCTGGCCCTGCCCGCCCTGACCGGCCGTCGGGCCCTCATCGTCGACGGGGAGGACACCTTCACCGGGATGCTTGCCCATCAGCTCGGCGCCCTCGGCCTGTCGGTGACCGTCCGGCCGTGGCACGACGAGCAACCCTTCCGGGCGTACGACCTGGTGGTGGTCGGCCCGGGCCCCGGCGACCCGAGCGGTGACACGGAGAAGATGACCAGGCTGCGCACCCTGCTCACGCACCTGCTGGACGCCGGGCACCCGACGCTCGCCGTCTGTCTCGGCCACCAGCTTCTCGCCGGTCTGCTCGGGCTGCCTGTGCACCGTCGGGACGCGCCCTACCAGGGGCTGCAACGCACGGTCCCCCTCTTTGGCACACCCCGCCGGGTCGGCTTCTACGCCACCTTCACCGCCCGCGCCACCACCGACCACCACGACGGCCCGTACGGACCGGTGGAGCTGGCCCGCGACGAGGCCGACGGCGCGGTGCACGCGCTGCGCGGGCGCGGTTTCGCCGGGGTGCAGTTCCACCCCGAGTCGGTGCTCAGCCCGGACGGGGTGGCGGTCCTGACCGACCTGCTGCGCGACCTGCTGCCGGCACCGGCCGGTGAGTTGTCCCCGGCGGTGCAGGCATAGTCGCCCCGATCCCGGGTAGCGCTGTGGACGGCCGACGGTCCGGGCGGGTCTGAGAGCCCCCGCCCGGACCGTCGGTCCTGTCGTACCGGACCGCTCAGGCGGCCAGACCCTGCTTGAGCGCCGCACTGATGCTGACCGCCCGCTTGGCGGTCAGCGCGGTCGCCCCCAGCGCGACGTGGTCGGGCGCGGTCTCGCCGTTGTTGCTGGTGTGCGAGGCGCCGTACGGGTTGCCGGCGGTGAACTGGCTCGGCTCGGTGTACCCGGGGGTGACCACGATCCCGCCCCAGTGGTAGAAGACGTGGAACAGCGACAGCAGGGTCGACTCCTGCCCGCCGTGCTCGGTGGCCGTGGAGGTGAAGCCCGAGTAGACCTTGTTGGCCAGCGCACCCTGCGCCCACAGCGGGCCGGTGGTGTCGATGAACTGCTTGAGCTGGGCGGCGACCAGTCCGTAGCGGGTCGGCGAACCGAAGATCACCACATCCGCCCAGCTGAGGTCGTCGAGCTGCGCCTCCTCCACGTCCTGGGTCTCCAACCGGTGCGCCTCCCATCCCGAGTTGGAGCGGATCGCCTCGTCCGGTGCCAGCTCGCGTACCTTGCGCAGCCGCACCTCCGCACCCGCCTCACCGGCCGCCTCCGCTGCCGCCAGCGCCATCTGGTAGGTGATGCCAGTCGCGCTGTAGTAGATCACTGCCACCTTGACCTGTGCCGCCATCGTTCGTCCTTCCTTCTCGGGATCAGCTTCGGCGACTACCCGATGGTTGCGCCGACAAACACCGGGCGGTGTCCAGCGGTCGACGGAAGCGGTGTTCACCGCATCGCCGCGATGGCCGCCGGCCCGCTGCGGGCCGGGGCCGCCAGACCGCTGGTTTTTCCGGTAGCCGGCACCGGCGGCGTGCTGGCAGGCTGACCGGTGATGGAGATCAGGAGCGCGACCGCCGACGACTGGCCCGGCATCTGGCCATTCCTGCGGCAGATCGTCGGCGCGGGTGAGACGTACACCTGGCCCCGGGACGTCGACGAGGCACGGGCCCGGCAGATGTGGCTGGTGCCCCCGCCCGGCCGCACCGTGGTCGCGGTCGACCGGGACGGCACGGTCCTCGGCTCGGCGAAGCTGACCCCCAACCAGCTCGGTCCCGGGGCGCACGTCGCCAACGCCAGCTTCATGGTCGCTCCGGCGGCGGCCGGGCGTGGGATCGGGCGGGCCCTCGGCGAGCACGTGCTGGACCTGGCCCGCGCCGACGGCTACCGGGCGATGCAGTTCAACGCGGTGGTGGCGGTCAACACCCGCGCGGTGGCGCTGTGGCGCTGGCTCGGCTTCGAGGTGGTGGGACGGATCCCGGACGGCTTCCGACATCCCACGGACGGCTACGTCGACCTGCTGGTGATGTACCGGCTGCTCTGAGCCGGCAGGGCGGCCGTCGCGTGCCGCCGGATAGCCTGGGCCGGTGATGCTGCCCCTGCCGACCGGCGAGTTCCAGGCGTACCTGTTCGACTGCGACGGCACGATCGTCGACTCGATGCCCCAGCACTACACCGCCTGGCGGGACACCCTCGACCTGTGGGGCTGTGCCTTCCCCGAGGACCTCTTCTACGCCTGGGCCGGGCGACCGACCGCGGACATCGTCGTCGCCCTCAACGAACAACACGGCCTGGACATGCCGGTGGAGGCGGTCGTCGCGCACCGCGAGACGCGTTTCCAGCAGCTACTGCCCACCGCCACCGGCATCCCCGGGGTGCTGCGGCACATCGACGACGCGCACGGACGCATCCCGTTCGCGGTGGTCTCCGGAAGCACCCGGCAGGCCGTGACCGCCTCGCTGGACGCGCTGGGCATCCGCGACCGGTTCGACGTGCTGGTCTGCGCGGGCGACTACACCCGCCCCAAGCCCGACCCGGAGCCGTTCCTGCGCGCCGCCGAACTGCTCGGCGTACCGCCGAGGTCCTGCCTGGTCTTCGAGGACGCGGACCTGGGCATCGAGGCCGCGACCGCGGCGGGTATGGCCGCCGTCCGGGTGCCGCCGCCCCGCCGGGGCTGAGCGCGAGCACCGCCCGGCTTTGCTCAAGATATCCGCAAGTTGCGCGGAACACAGTTCTCGGCCAGGTAGGAAAACGTCATCCTGATGGCACCGGTGCCGGCGATTCCGTCGCCGCCCCGCACCGGTCGCCTGAACGGGGGATCGCGCTCCGCCACCAACGGCGCTGGCGTAGCGCGATCAGGGGAACCGCTCGGTCCACCGGGCCGGCCGTGTTGTCGGTGTCCGCGCCTATGCTGCCGTCGACATGGGTTCCGGCAGGAAGGCGGCCGACGTCGTGGCACTCGCCGATACGACCGCGCTCAGCGGTTCCGAGGCCCTCGCGCTACGGATGACGAGCCTCCTGCTGCGCCCCCACCCCACCATCGTCCCGCCGACCAATGTGGCCGACGTGGTGGAGTGGTTCGGTGCCATGCAGGCACAGGACCTGGCCAGCGGCATGTGGTCGCTGGGCGTACGGCTACCCGGGTCCACCCACGCCGACGTGCACGCCGCACTGGAGCACCGGGAGGCCCTACGGACCTGGCCGATGCGCGGCACCATCCACCTGGTGCCGGCCCGCGACGCCCGCTGGCTGCTGGAGCTGACCGGCGTACGCGCGCTCGCCGGGGCGGCGAGGCGACGTGAATTCCTCGGCCTGTCGGAGGCGGAGGCGGACCGGGCGGCCGACGTGCTGGGCGAGACGCTCGCCGGCGGCGGCCGACTGACCCGCGCCGAGTGCGTCGCCGCGCTTGTCGCGGCCGGCATCGACGGTGCCGGCCAGCGCGGCTACCACCTGCTGTGGTACGCGGCCCAACGCGGTGTCACCTGCATCGCCCCCAACGTCGGCACCGAGCAGACCTTCGCCCTGCTCGACGAGTGGGCACCCGGCCAGCGTCAACTCGACCGCGACGAGGCGCTGGCCACCCTGGCGCTGCGCTACTTCCGCAGCCACGGCCCCACCACCCGGCAGGACTTCGCCGGCTGGACGGGCCTGACCGCCGCCGACGCCAAGCGCGGCATCGCCGCCGCCGGTGCCGACCTGACCACCGTCGTGGTCGACGGCGTCGAGGCGGTGCTGCACACGCCGCTGCTGGACGCACCCCGCGCCGAGGTGGACGACGTGCTGGCCCTGCCCGGCTTCGACGAATACCTGCTCGGCTACAAGGACCGCGCGCTGATGCTCGCCCCGGAGCACAAACAGGCCATCATCCCCGGCGGAAACGGTGTCTTCCAGGCCACCGTCGTGGTCGGTGGCCGAGTGGTCGGCACCTGGAAACGCAGCCTGGCCAAGACCCGCGTCACCCTGACCGTGCACCCGCTGGCCGACCTCGACGCGGTCCGCCGCAAGCAGGTCGAGCAGGCGCTGCACCGGTACGCCGACTTCCTCGCCCTACCGCCCCGGGTCAATTGGAGCGACTGAACCACGGATACCGCGAGCCGGCCACGGCGGCCAGGCTGGCGAGCCCCGCCAACACCGCGACCGGTCCGCCAGGTCCGAGCACCGCGCATCGGCGAGGCCAACTGGGTGCGCGCAGAGCGCTACCTGATCCGGCACTCCGGCTGAGGATCCCGCAACGGGATTCGCCGCGATGGCACTTGTGCCCAAGCAGCCAAAAGCGAGATCATCACGCATGCTCGACCCCTCACCCGAGGACGACGGGACTTCGCCGACTGTTGCTACGCCGGCCTTCGTGGGTCGCGATCGGGAGATGGCGGCGCTGCGGGGTGCCGTGGCCCGGCCACCGGCGATCGTGCTGGTGGAGGGCGAGGCGGGGATCGGGAAGAGCCGGCTGCTGCGCGAATGGTTGGCGGCGCCGGACCACCGCACCGCCTTGGTCTCGGTGTGCCCACCGCTTCGCGAGTCGCTGACCCTGGGACCGATCGTCGACGCGTTCCGTGGGGTCGACACTCCGGTGTCGCGATTGCCGCTCACCGCGCTTGCGGGTGCGTTACGGCCCCTTTTCCCTGAATGGTCCTCGGACCTGCCGCCCGCACTGCAACCCCTGGACGACGCGAAGGCGGCACGGCATCGCCTGTTCCGCGCCCTGGACGAGCTGCTGGGGGCGCTGCGGGTCGACGTTCTCGTGCTCGAGGACGCTCACTGGGCCGACGAGGTGACCTTGGAGTTTCTGCTGTTCGTCGCCTCTCGGCAGCAAACGCACGGGCCAAGCCTCGTGATCTCCTACCGGCCCGAGGAGGTGGGCGACGGGTCGCTGTTGTTGCGGCTGACGTCCCGGTTGCCTGCCGGCGTGACCCAGCTGAGGATCGCCCTGGCGCCGATGCGACCCGACGACACGGCAGCGCTGGTGTCCTCGATGCTGGACGGCAACCCGGTATCGCACGAGTTCGCGACGTTCATGCACGAGCGGACCGGTGGCGTTCCGCTGGCGCTGGAGGAGTCGGTGCGCCTCGCGTGCGACCGTGCCGACCTCGTCTTCCGCGACGGGCAGTGGGTCCGGCTGAAGCTGCGCGAGCTACGGGTGCCGCCAACGGTGCGCGACTCCACCCGGGAGCGGGTGGGTCGTCTGTCGCCGACGGCGCAGCAGGTGTTGCGGGCCGCGGCCACGTTGGCTGAACGGTCATCGGTGGCCACGATCGCGGCGACCGCCGGCCTGCCACCCGCCGCCTGTCAGGGCGCCATCGCGGAGGCGGCCGACGCCGGCGTCCTGGACGCAGACGACCGCGGCCAGTGGCGGTTCCGGCATGTGCTGGCCGCCACGGCTGTCTATGAAGCGATCCCGTTGACCGACCGTAGACACTTCCACCTGTTGGCCGGCCGCGCCCTGGAGAACATCCATCCGCAGCCGGTAGCACGCCTTGCCCACCACTTCCGGGAGGCGGGCGAAACCCGGCGCTGGGCGCGATACGCCGAACAGGGTGCCGAGCGGGCCATGGCCTCGGGTGACCACACCAAGGCGGTCGACTTGCTTGTCGATCTGTTGAGGTATGCCGTACTGCCGCCGGTGGATCGGACCCGGGTCGCGCGGATCACCGGGGTTGCCGCACTGGGCCGTCGTGAACCGGTCGACGAGGTCTACCACCGCGTGATCCGTACCCTGCGCTCGGTGCTGGAGACCCCCGGCCTCTCCGCCCGCCAGCAGGCCGAGATCCGCAACCCCCTGGGTCGGCTCCTGATCCGCGGGGGTGAGGCGCAGGCCGCACTCAGCGAGCTGGAGCAGGCGGTGGCAAACCTCGACCATGACCCGGTCGAGGCGGCTCGGGCGATGACCTACCTCGGATGGGCCTATGCGGGACCGTGGCCGGCGTCGACCCATCGGCGTTGGCTTGATCGCGCCGCCGAACTCACCACCGAAGTCGACTCTCCCGCCGAGCGGCTGAACCTGGCCGGCAACCGAGCTGCGGCGTTGCTCATGCTCGGCGAAGAGGAGGCCTGGGACGTCGTTGCTGCATTACCCATCGACGGTGCGGCCTCGGCAGAGCGCCTCGACGTGGCCCGCATCCACACGAATGTCGGGACGGGCGCTCTGATCTGGGGTCGGTACGCCGACGCGGCGGAACACCTCGCCGTGGCCATCCGCCTTGCCGAGGTCGAGCAGGCGTCCCGGTTGCAGCACAACGTCCGACTCGAACAGGCCAACCTGGCGTGGCTCACCGGCCGGTGGGAGGGTCTCGCGGAACAGAGCGCGGCACTCGCCGACGCCGACCGCGACCGGCCGGCGCACTACCTCGGCAGTATCCGGCTCGCGGCGCGGCTGGCAGCCGCAGCCGGACGGCGGCGTGCCGCGGAGGAGCAGTTCCGCCTGGTTCTCGAAGAGGCCGCCCGTCTCGGCGCAGCCGACGACACGATGGAGGCCGCCGCCGCGCTGGCCAGACTGTGGCTGACGGACGGGAACAGCGGCCGGGCGCTGCAGGTCACGAACGAGCCGATGGACACCGTCCGGAGAAAAGGCATCTGGATCTGGGCGACGGACCTCGTTCCCGCCCGGATCGAGGCGCACCTTGCCGCTGGCGACCTCACGACCGCGACCCGCCTGGGCGACCAGCTCGCCAGGGGACTGCGGGGCCGAACGGCGCCTGCGCCCCGCGCCGCGCTCGCCGTATGCCGTGCCCTGCTGCTCGCCGCGACCGGAGACCACGCCCGCACGGCGGCGGCATACGATCGGGCGGCGCGCGCCTGGAGCGCACTGCCGCGCCCCTACGACGCCATGCTCGCCCGGGAACGTCAGGCCGAGGCACTCATCGCGCAAGGCCAGATCGAACACGGCCGAGAGCTGCTGGCCGCACAGTACGAGCAACTGTTCAGGCTCGGGGCCCGCGGCGACGCAGACCGTGTGGCACAGCGGCTTCGCGAACACGGTGCCGAGGTTCCGCGACTGTGGCGCGGTGGCCGACGAGGGTACGGCGACCAGCTCTCACCGCGCGAGCTTGACGTGGTTCAACTGGTTGTCGCCGGCAAGACCAACCGGGAGATCAGCCGGATCCTGGCCAAGTCCCCGGCCACGGTGGATCAACAGCTGCGTGCGGCGATGCGCAAGCTGAAGGTGACCTCCCGGACCGCGCTCGCGGTCAAGGCAGTCGAGGCTGGAGTGTTCGCCGAAGAGGACTCCCTCGACGCCCCGTCGTGAAAATTGACGTATCCGCTGGATAGCGACGGCCACTCGGTCCACCCGAGCATGGCTCCATGATCCATAGCCCTATGGCAATGCATGCCTGAGCAACCATCCGCGCGTGACGATGCCGCCATCGAGCACCCGCCACCAACCGAGCTGCCCCGCGAGCCGCGCGTCAGCGCCCCCGACGCCCACGACGCCGACGGTGGCGACGACCACGAGAACCACGACCCCTACCAACCCCTGTAGGCCGAAGGATCCACATGAAACTCAAAGCCCTTGCGGCTTCGCTGGCCGCAGCAGTCGGCCTGAGCATGATCCAGGCAGCACCGGCGTACGCCGCCGAGCCGGATCCAGGCGCCGCCGCCAGCAAGATCGCCTCAGACCTGAAGGACCGGTTCCGCACGGCTCCGGCTTCCGACTTCTGGATCACGTTCGACACCGCAGCCGACCTTGAGCCGGCGAAGAAAGTCACCGACTGGAACGCTCGCGGTCAGTTCGTCTACGACGCGCTGGCCACAGCGGCGAAGGACGCCCTGGATTCCGTCTCCGCCGAACTCGACCGGGCAGGCGTCGAATACACCTCCTACCCGATCGTCAACACGGTGCTCGTCAAGGGGGGCAGCGAAAAGCTCGCCCTCGACGTGGCCACGAAGAAGCAGGTCGCCGAGATCCAGGCGACGCCGCAGGTCGCGCTGATCGAGCCCGTCGACGAGAAGGGCCCAGCCGACCAGGCTGCCCGCCCCGCCGACCCGAAGGCCGCCGCCGAGGAAGGCACCTCCACGTGGGGTCTGGACGCCATCCGGGCCCCCCAGGCGTGGGCCATGGGCGCCACCGGTGCGGGTATCACCGTGTCCAACATCGACACGGGCGTCCAATTCGACCACCCCGCCCTGATGCACCAGTACCGCGGCACGAAGCCCGACGGCACCTTCGACCACAACTACAACTGGATGGCCACCCGGGGCACGTGCACGGGTACCCCCTGCGACGACGACGGACACGGCACGCACACCATGGGCACCATGGTCGGCGACGACGGCACCAACCACGTCGGCGTCGCCCCGGACGCGCGGTGGATCGCGACAGACGGCTGCTGCGACAGCACCGGCGTCGAGTCGCTGCTGCGGTCCGGCTGGTGGCTGCTCGCCCCGACCGACGTCCACGGTGACAACCCCGACCCGTCCAAGCGCCCGCACGTCATCAACAACTCGTGGGGCCAGTCCCTCGAGCACAGCTTCGACGACTTCTTCCAGGCCATCGACGAGGCCTGGAGCGCCGCGGGCATCTTCAGCGTCTGGTCATCGGGCAACACCGCGCCGTACGCGGCCTGCGACACCGTCTCCTCGCCCGGAGCCGCCGCGAGTGCCTACTCCGTGGGCGCCTCCCGGTCGGACGGCACGCTCGCGTCGTTCTCCCGCAAGGGCGAGGGTGAGGGTGGCCGGATCAAGCCCGAGATCTCCGCTCCGGGCGACGGCGTCCGGTCGTCCTACCCGAACAACAGCTACGCCCAACTGTCCGGCACCTCGATGGCGGCACCCCACGTCGCCGGCTCCGTCGCGGCGCTGTGGAGCTACGAGCCGACCCTCATCGGACAGGTCGAGCAGACCCGCCGCCTGCTCGCCGAGTCGGCCGTCGACGTCGACGACACCGAGTGCGGCGGCACCGCCGACTTCAACAACAAGTACGGCGAGGGCCGGCTCGACCTCGTCCGCCTGATCGAGCTCGCGCCCCGTAACGGCGGCACCCTCACCGGTGTCGTCACCGCCGACGGCGCCCCGGTCCCCGCCGCCGAGGTGACGATCAGCGGGCCGTTCAGCCGGTCGATCGGAACCGACAAGGACGGTCGGTTCACCACGAACCTGCCGGTCGGCGACTACCAGCTCAGTACCAAGGCCTTCGGCTACCTGACCGCGACCGCAGACATCACGATCACCCTCGGCCAGGACACCTCCATCAAGCTGCCACTCACGGCCGCCGCGAGGCACGACATCAGCGGCAGGGTCGTCGACGAGAAGAAACAGCCCGTCCCGAACGCCGACGTCTCCGTCAAGGACACCCCGCTGAAGCCGGTACGCACCGATGCCAACGGCGCGTTCACGATCACCGCTGTCCCCGAGGGCGGGTACACGCTCAACGTCAAGCCCAACGCCTGCTTCTCGCCCACGACCCTCCCGCTGACCGTCGGCGCGCAGAACGAGTCGCGGGAGATTCCCGTCGGGCTCGTCGTCGACGGGGGCGGCTACAGCTGCGCCGTCTCCGAGGGCGAGTACCTGCGCGGCACCGACCCGGTCGCGTTCACCAGTGGCGTGTGGGCGACGGTACAGCTGCCGTTCCCGGTCGCGCTCTACAACGGCAGTCACGACACCCTCGATGTCAGCCTGCGCGGCGTGGTTTCTCCGGGCATCAGCGGACCCGGCACCGGCGGTGCGGGCGTATTCCCGTTCTACGTCCAATCCCCCGTCCAGTTCGCCCCCGGCGGGGGCGTCTTCACGGCAGCCACCAACGTCGGCGGTGAGGACGCGTTCGTCGTCGAGTTCCGCAACGCCAGGATCTGGGCCTATCCGATCCGGTCGGAGTACACGGAGCCGGTCAACTTTTCGGCCACGCTGACCCGCTCGGGCACCGTGATCTTCGGGTACGGCGACGGCGTCGGAACCGACGACCCGGTGACCGCCGGCGTCCGCACCATCACCGGCATGCAGGGCTGGGCCGGCGTCGACGGCATCCGGTTCTCCGACAACGCCCCGGTGCTGCACGACGGGATGATCGTCACCTACGACATGCCTGACTTCGGCTACCTCGACGCGACCGTCGTCGACCAGAACGACGGGCTGCCGGTGGCCGGGGCCAAGGTCTCTTTCACGAACGAGAACGGGCTCGTCGAGACCGTCACGACCGACGGGACGGGCATCGTGCATCGGCAGCTTCCGGTCGGCGACTACACCATGACGGTCGACAAGCCGAACTACCCGAGCGCGGCATTCCCCTTCACCCTCGACAAGCTCTACGCGAATGCCAAGATCGACGTACGGCTGACCACGGGTGTCGCCGGCCTGAAGGCCGACGGCCTCGACGCGCTGTTGGGTACCGACCAGAACGGCGTGGGCTCGCTGACGCTTACCAACAACGGTTCCGCTCCGCTCACGTATGACCTGGCCGAGGCCGCGCGCCACCCCGACCTCGACGCCGCGGGCGCCACCACGCGCACCGGGAAGGGCGCGGACAGCACGATCGACCTCACCGCGTGGCAGGCCGGTGCGAGCGGCATGAAGCCGTCGAACGTCGACGGCAAGACGGCGACGTCGAGCGCCGCGGAAGCACAGGCGGCCGGCAAGGTCGGCACGACCGCCGGCGGAGACGTCATCACCCGGATCCCCATCCCACGCACGAACGAAAACCTGGCGACTACCGGCATCGGGTACGACGGCGACGTCTGGGTCCACGACTACAACGCGCGGACCAACACCGCCTACACGGTGGCAGGCAAGCCCACCGGGAAGGTCTTCGACGCGTCGTGGAACCCCGCATACCGGGCTTTCGACATGGCGCTCGACACCAAGACCGGTGACATGTGCCAGATGGAGGACAGCCCCGCCAGCTACATCCACTGCTTCGACCGGAAGACCGGGAAGAAGACCCGGCAGATCAAGGGTGACTGGTCGACGCTGCAACTGAGCGGACTCGCCTACAACCCGAAGGAGGACGTGTTCTACGTCGGCGGCCGGGCGAACGGCAGGATCGGGACCGTCGCCGGGACGTCGCACGACAACCCGGGTGCGCTGCTGTCCTTCTGCGCCCCACCGCTGCCCGAGGTGATCGGCCTGGCCTACAACCAGACGTCCGACACCATCTGGTACACCGACTTCACCTCGAATCGGCCCACCCGCCTGCTACAGGTCGACCCCGACGACTGCTCGCTGGTGAACGCGTGGTGGTTCCCCGGCCAGAAGCCACGCCAGGGCGGCGGCCTCGAGACCGACGCGACCGGTGCGCTGTGGGCGGCGGACCAACTCGCCGATGATGTCGTGCTGGTTGACGTCGAGGACGACCTGCTGACCGACCTGCCGTGGCTGTCGCTCTCCTCGACCGGCGGCAGCCTCGCCCCGGGTGAGTCGACGACCGTCCAGGTCTCGATCTCCTCGAAGGACACCAAGCCAGGAGTCCTCGGCGCGAACATCGTGGTCAGGTCCAACTCCGGACGCCAGTCCAAGACCTACGTCCCGGTGACGCTCACGACCACGAAGTACCAGGTCGGCGTCAACGCCGGCGGCGCCTCGTTCACCGACGCCTCCGGCTACACCTGGTCCGCCGACCAGGCCGCGGGCAAGAAGGCGTGGGGCTACGAGGGCAAGACGAAGGTCGCCACCACGAAGGCCGGGATCGAGGGCACGACCGACGACGCCCTGTTCCAGTCGCAGCGCACCACGCGGCAGAAGGAGCTGTTCTACCGCTTCCCCAACGCGCCCAAGGGCAGCTATGCGATCGATCTCGGGTTTGCCGAGATCGAGAAGGTGGCCAAGGGGAAGCGGGTGTTCGACGTCCTCGTGAACGGATCGCTGGCGGAGTACGCGTACGACGCCGCCGCGGTCGTGGGGTCGAACACCGCCGACTGGCGCACCGCCGTCGTGCAGCACGAGGGTGGTCCGCTGACCGTGGAACTGCGGGGGTCCAAGGGACTACGGACCCCGACCATTGCCGCGCTGCGGGTGACGCGCGACCCGCGCGCGGACACGGCGGAGCCGGAGCCCCAGCCCGAGCAGCCGGAACCGGGCCCCGTGCCGGTGGCCCCCGCCGGTCGCTCGTACTCGGTGACGGTGACCGACGGGCTCTACCGCCAGGGCACAAAGGAGTCCGGGTGGCACGGCGATGACGTCTGCGGGGTGCTGTGGTTCGACTCCAGCTTCCTGTTCCCGTTCTACGACACGGCCTGGGATGGCGTGTGCGTGACGACGAACGGCACGCTTGTCTTCGACCGCTCCAGCACCCTGAGAAACAACACGGCCCTGCCGTCGCGCAGTCCGATCGACGCGATCTATCCGCTCTGGGACGACCTCGTCGTCGACGCCCAGGCAGGCATCTACCTCGGTACGACCGAGGTGGACGGGCTGGCGGCGCAGATCATCGAATGGCGCAACGTCACCTTCGACAGTGACCCGACGGCTCGCGTGAGCTTCTCGGTCACCCTGGTCGCGGACGGGCGGGTCCAGATCGGGTACGGCGAGGGTGTCGGCGGAGAGAATCCCCTCACCCGAGGGGCGTCGGCGACGGTCGGCCTGGAGAGCCTGACGCGCAACCCCGCGAGCCAGTACTCCTTCAACGAACCGATCCTGAAGGCCGGCCTGGGGCTGGAGTACACCCTCCCGGCCGCGGGCACGATCGAGGGCACGGTCACCGACGCGAACGACGGCAAGCCAATCGCGGGGGCGATCGTCACGCTCGACGGGCCGAGCGGCGAACGGGTCATCACGGCCGACGAGAAGGGTCGGTGGAAGGCCCAGGCGCTGGTCGGCGAGAACTCCGTGCAGGTATCGGTGCCGAACTACGTCACCGTCAGCCACCCGGTGACCATCGCCGAGAAGGATCAGGCCGAGGTGGTCAACACTGCGTTGACCACGGGCGTCGCCACCGTCACGGCAGGTGACCTCGACTGGCTCCTCGACAGGGACCAGAAGGCGACGGCCGACGTGACCGTGACAAACACCGGCTCCGCCCCGCTCGAGGTGCGGATCAGCGAGCAGAAGCGCACCAGCGACGGCGGACACGAGGCCGCCGACCTGCCGTGGCTGACCCTCACTGGCGCGGCGGCAACCGGCACGGTCGAGCTCGCGGTCGGCGAGTCCACCACGGTCACGGCGACGGCCGACAACGCCGACGTCGAGCCCGGCCTGCTCGCCGGCGGCGTGCTCGTGGCGTCGAACGCCGGCAAGGGCGAGGCCCAGCTCAAGCAGGTCCGCGTGGCGACCTCGGCCTACTGGAAGGGCGTCAACGTCGGCGGTTCCGGGTACGTCGGCACCGACGGCTTCGTCTGGTCGCCCGACCAGCGGCTCGATTCGCGCCCGTGGGGCTACGTCGGCGGCAAGGCGCGTGCCACAAAGGCCGACATCGCCGGCACCGAGGACGACGCACTGTTCCGCACCCAGCGGACCGGCGAGACGTTCAGCTACGTGTTCAAGAACGCCCCCGCCGGGAAGTACCGAATCGCCCTCGACTTCGCGGAAATCGAGAAGGTCAAGCCCGGCAGGCGTGCCTTCGATGTTCTGGTCGACGGCAAGGTCGCGCTACACGACCACGATGTGCAGGCGAAGGTGGGTGCGCGGACCGCCGACGTGAACACGGTCACCGTCGAGCACGCCGGTGGCGATCTGAAGGTCGAGCTTCGCCGCGAGAAGGGCGAGCGCGACCCGATCCTCAACGCCCTCAAGGTCCAGCAGGACCCGCGCCTGTGAGGTAACCAACCTATCCGTCAACAGTGGTCAGAGCCTCCACGAACGGATCGCCGTGGGGGCTCTGACCACAACTATGAGGACTGGCCGACTCCGCCACCCTGCGTTACCACCCGTCCACCGCTGGTGCCGCCCCGCTCAGGATCTCGGGTCGGTGGTCAGGAAGGCGCGCACCGTCGCGGCGGCTGGCGATCACCAGGGCCGGTTGGGTGACCTGCGCGGTGAGGTCGTCGCGGGGCCGCATGTCGTTGCGGAAGCCGGTGCCGGAGCGCATCCGGGAAAGGAGCCAGACCAATTGCGTACGCTGCGCCGGGGTCAACTCGGCCAGCACCTGATCCGCCGGCAGGGTGGCCAGGCCGGCGAGCAACTGCCGCAGACCTCGTTCCGGCGCGCGGCGCAACAGAGCCCGCATCCCACCCCACGTCACACTCTCGGTGCGGGGCGCGAACATCAGCCGCGCCAACAGCCGGGTGCGGCGGTCCGGATAGGGCAGCGGCCCCAACGCGCCTTGCAGAATCAGCCGCTCCACCAGGGTTGGGTGACGGGCCGCGAAGGCCACCGCGGTCGGCCCGCCCGGCGGAGATGCCGACCGCCGCCGTGACCCGCTGAAAGCCCAGGTGCCGGCACAGCTCGGCGGTCACGTCGGCGAAGCCGGGCACGGTTGTCCCGGTGGTGACAGGGGTGCGGCCGTACCCCGGACGCGACGGCGCCAGCACTGAGATGTGCGCCTCGGCGTAGACCCGCTCGTCCAAGGTCAGACCGGCACGCATGTGACCACCGTGAAACACCACGACGACCGCGTCCCCGCGCTGGTCCAGCCGATACTCCACCGGGCTGGGGGACAGGGTCACGGTGTTCGTCGGCCGCTCCATCATGGAGGTCATCGGGTCGACACCCCGCTGCGGACCTTGCCGGCCGCGATCCGGGACGCCGCCTTGCGCAGAACGCCGGGCACGAGCCGGCGATGCAGGACCGACAGCGGGGGCCAGACCAGGTGCGCCAGCCAGCGGTCGTAGCGTAGGAATGTTCCCAGAGCCACGCTGTCACCGGAGGCCTGGACGACCAGGTTGGCGGCCAGGAACCAAGAAGCAGCCTCGAGTCGGATCCATCCGTCGCCCTGCTCGCCGATCCGCCAGCCGGCTACGGTGTCCGCCGACGGGGTCCGGCTGAGCCGCAGGCCCATCAGGCCCCGCCACAGAAACAGCTCGATGGCGTCGGGTGTGTCACCGAACATCACGCGGGCCCATTGTTCGACCGTCGCGGCGGCGTTGGTCGGCAGCACGAAGTGGTCGGCGTAGTCGATCCGGGACAGGGAGCTGAGGGTACGCACCGACGCGGGCAGACGTTCGGCCCCGACGGTGGCTCCTACGGTCATGGGGACAGCTCCATTCGTAATATACGGTGCCGTATATAGCTACTGTAGCGACCATATACGGTGATGTACACAACAGAACGAGGTGAGACGCAGTGGCTGTCACCCGCACGCCTCGCGACAGGTGGATCGAGGAGGGCCTGCTGGTCTTGGCCGAGGGCGGCCCGGACGCCGTCCGGGTCGAGGTGCTCGCGAAGCGGCTCGGCGTCACCAAGGGCGGCTTCTACGGCTTCTTCGACGACCGTGAGGCGCTGCTCCGCGCGATGCTCGACGTGTGGGAGTGCGAGAGCACGGACGAGGTGATCGCGCGCGTCCAGCGTGAGGGTGGCGACCCGCGCAGCCAGATCCAGCGGGCCGGCGTGCTCACGTTCTCCAGTAGCCGGTTGCTGCCGATCGACCTCGCGATCCGCGCCTGGGCGCGGCGCGATGAGGTGGTCGCCGAGCGGCTGCGCGCGGTGGACAACCGGCGGATGGCGCTGCTGCGCCAGATGATCGGCGCCTTCTATTCGGACCCGGAGGAGATCGAGGCCCGCGCCCTGCTCGCCTTCTGCATGGCGATCGGCGTGCACTTCCTGGCCGCCGATCACGAGCAGCGCACCCGAAGTGACGTTGCGCAGCGTGCGGTCGACCTGCTGTTCGATCGCGCGCCCCGATCCGCAGCGACGGCCGAGTAGGCGACAACATCAGAGATGTTGTCGCATCAAGCCGCTGCGAGGCAGCAACATCCCGGTAGTTGCGGGCGGCCCGGTGAGCGACGAACGCGCGCTACGCGGACGGGGCAAAGGTCAACGCCGGGCCGCGCCGTCGGCCTCGTGTTCTGCCTACGGCAGAGTCCGTTGGCTACGTCGCGCCACCGCTGCTTGGCTGGGCACCATGCAGACACTGGTGCTGGGCGGGACGGCGTGGCTGGGGCAAGAGGTGGCCCGGCAGGCCGTCGCTCGGGGACATTCCGTCACCTGCCTGGCCCGTGGGGAGAGCGGGGCGGTGCCGGACGGCGCGGTTCTCGTCCGCGCGGACCGCAGCGACCCGACGGCGTACGACGCGCTGCGTGACCGTGACTGGGATGCCGTCATCGAGGTGTCGTGGCAGCCGGGCTTCGTCCGGCAGGCCCTGCGCGCGCTTGGCGACCGGGCCCGGCACTGGAGTTACGTCTCGTCGGTCAGCGCCTACGCCAGCCACGACACGCCCGGCGCCGACGAGTCGGCGGCCACCCTGCCGGCTGCGGTCCGCGACGAGGTCGACCGTGAGGAGTACGGCGAAGCCAAGGTGGCCTGCGAGCAGCTCTCCGCCAGCGAGGTGGGAGAACGGCTGCTGGTGGCCCGCGCCGGGCTGATCGGCGGCCCCGGCGACCACACCGATCGCTCCGGCTACTGGGTCGCCCGTGCCGCCCGCGACCCCGAGGCACCCATGCTGGTACCCCGCACCCCCGACCTGCCGACCCAGGTGGTCGACGTGCGCGATCTGGCCGCCTGGCTGCTGGACAGCGCAACGGCCGGCACCGTCGGCACGTTCAACGCGGTCGGGCCGGTGGTGCACTTCGGTGAATGGGTCGCCCGGTGCCGCGCCGTCGGCGGGCACACCGGCCCGGTGGTCGACGTCGACGCCGACTGGCTGGTGGCCCAGGGCGTGGCCCAGTACATGGGCCCGGAGTCGCTGCCGATGTGGCTTGTCGAACCGGGCTGGTCCGGCTGGTCGGCGCGCAGCGGCGCGGCGGCGGTCGACGCCGGGCTGCGCCACCGGCCGCGCTCGGATCTGCTGGCGGACACCCTCGCCTGGGAGCGCGAGGCGGGGCTGCACCGCGACCGACGCGCCGGTCTGAGCGCCGGCCGAGAGGCCGAGCTGCTCGACGCCCTGGCCCGGTCGAGCGGCCCTCGGTCAGCCTGCTGAGGGCTGCTGCCGGACAACCGACGCTGTAGCTGGCCGAGGAGCGACAACATCAGGGATGTTGTCGTGTCAAGCCACCGCGAGGCAGCAACATCCCCGTAGTTGTAGGCGGCCCGGCGGGCGTCACCGGCGAGCGACGTACCTCCCGGCGCGAGGCCGTGTGTGTTCCCAACGGTTGCTCACAGCGCTGTGCCATGTCGGCGTGTCGCGCTGCCAACGCAAAGCGCCCGCCCTGCGAAGGGGCGGGCGTTGTCGCGTGTCTGGGTCAGGCCCGATCGGTGACCTGAGCGACGAACGCGCGCCACGCGGACGGGGCAAAGGCCAGCGCCGGGCCGGTCGGGTCCTTCGAGTCGCGGACACCGACGACGCCGGGAAGATTGTCGGCAACCTCAACGCAGTTGCCGCCGCTGGTGCCGCTACGGGTCGTCTTGCGCCACCGCGCACCGTTCAGGTCCATCGATTCGCCACTTCCTTGAGGAGGTCCAGGGACTGTCGCCGGGGTAGGGCCTCGGTACGAACGCTCTCCCACCGCTCGAAGAGCGTATCGAGGTCGGCTGTGCGGTCCACGACATCGCCGCCTAGCTGGCTTTCGAGGTGCCCGATCCAACTGCCGTCCGGCATGTGTGCCAGGGACAGCGGGCCGGACAACCCGGCGTGAAGGCCAACGTCGGCCGGAACGACGTGGATGCTGATGTTGGGTCGCTCCGCGCAAGCTACAAGGTGCGAGAGCTGCCCGGCCATCATTTTCTCGGCCCCGTCGCCCGCGCGCCGGATCGCACCCTCATCGACGACAACGACGAGTTGGGGTGGAGACTCCCGCGTGAGGATGGCTTGCCGTTCGAGCCGACCGGCAACCCGGCGATCCACCTCGCCGTCGGTCAGGCGGGGGTCGAGCCGCAGGACGGCGTGAGCGTATGCCTCGCTCTGCAACAGGCCCGGGATCAGGTTGGGCTCGAAGTAGCGGAGCTGCGTCGCACCGCGCTCGGCGTCGAGCCATGGCAGGAACCAGGACGGTGTGCCGAGCTTCATCGCCAGGCGCTCGAACAGGCCACCGTTGCCCAGCGCGCGGTCGGCGCCTCGGGCGAAGTCCAAGGTCAATGCCCGAGTGCCGCCTTCAACGGCGCTGACGTGGGAGGCACTGAAGCCTGCGCCCCGACCGAATGCCTCTTGCGTCATGCCGGCTGCGCCCCGCGCCCGGCGGATCTCGCCCACGATGAAGGACGCCACGGGCTCTGGCATGTCACGCATTCATGGCTCCCCACAATGAAGGTCAACTACCCACGTCGCCACCAGGTCAGCGGCCGTTTCGCCAGCTCAGCCCGGACGCCGGAAGCACCTTCCGAGAGTAACGGCCCGCATATCAGAGTGTCACCAGCGGAACCGTGGGCGTGGCACAGCCCGCCGGCGGGACCAGCACGGGGCCGCCCGACGGGCGAGCACTCTCGGGCGGCCCTCCCCCAACTCCGTGTCGACTGAGGAGGCCAGCCGTGCCCGTTCCGAAGCCCACCACCGCCGTACCCGCGTCCCGCTGGCCGGCCCGGCTCGACCGTCGCCGTGTCGGGTGACGCGAGAGGACGGCACGCCTCGGGTCTGCCCCGGCGTGTACCTCCTGGACCGGGAGACCTCCCCGCAGTTCGCCAACCCGATCCTGGTGCGGGTGATCCGCGAGCTAATCGACCGAAACCCGCCGTACGGCTGGACCTGGGTCGACTGCTATCAGCTCGACCGGCACGGCGACGCGACGGAGAAGCGGCAGTTGTTCGTGATGCCGCAGGGGATGCGCCCGGTCAACGTGGCACCGGTCCCCTACGCCGCGCGGCGGCCCCCGCCCCGCTCCCGCGCCGCGCGGACACGCGGATGAGCACCGGGCCGGATGAGCATGTGCCGTCCCGTCCCACCTGGCGCTGCCGGGCCTGCGGGATCGCCTGGCCCTGTTCCTCGGCGAAACTGCGCCTGCTCGCCGAGTACCGGGACAACATGCCGGGCCTGATGGTCTATCTCGTGACGGTGCGCGAGGAGGCCGCCGAGCAGCTCGCCGGGCTGAACGGCGGCGGGCCGCCTGTCGACCTGCACCGGCGGTTCACCGACTGGGTGCCGGTCCGGTCCAGATGAGCCGCCCGCCCCGGGTCCGCGCACTCCCCCGACGCGCGCCCGGGGCGGGCTCCGCCGCCTGGGCTCAGTCGACGTCGGGGGTGTGGCCGAGTTCGCCGGAGATCTGGGTCGCGGTGTCGAGCAGCAGGGGAAGGCTGTCCTTCAGCTTGTCGAGGCTCGCGATGACCTCGATCGCGGTCATCGAGGCGGCGGCGATGACCCGCCCGCGCGAGTCCCTGATCGGCGCCGCCACGCACATGACGTACGTGTCGTGTTCGCCGTTGTCGACGGCCCAGCCCTGTTCCCGGATGCGGACGAGTTCGGCTTCGAGCGACTCGCGGTCGGCGTACGTGGTGGGGGTGAATCGTTCGAAGACGACGTGGGAGAGGAGTCGGTCGCGTTCCTCCGTGGGCAGGTACGCCAGAATGATCTTGCCGACGGCGCTCGCGTAGATCGAGACCGCGCGCCCGATCCGCGACGGCAGCTTGACGGCGTCGAAGGCCGGACTGTCGACCTTGTCGATGTAGATGATCTCGTCGCCGGTCAACTGTGCCAGGTGCACGGTGTGGCCGGTCTCGCGCTGGAGCGCGCGCAGCGGCGCGGCTGCGAACTGGCGCAGGTCCATCGAGCCCAGGGCGAGTTCCGACAGTTCGATGATGCCGCTGCCGAGCACGTAGGTCCCGGCACCGGTGCGGCGGACGAAGCGCGCTGATTCGAGCGTCTGGAGGATCCGCAGGGCGGTGGACTTGTGGACCCCCAGGACCTCCGCCGCCTCGGTGAGTGACAGCGGATGCTCCGCGGCGCGACGGATCAGGTCGACCGCACGGCGAATCGATTGCGACAAGGTGGTGTGCTCCCTCCGCACAGTGACCCCGACGGCCCCGGTTGCATCATATGCAATGTAGTCCGCTCCAGCTGCAACCCACTATTGACACCGTTGCACATAGCGCTACGATCGTTGCAGATTTCAGCTCGGCGACTCTGACCTGTTGCAGGGGAGCGACGATGCGCAAGGAGCCCTGGTTCGGAAGTGCCGCTGAGGCGTTGCCGGACGACGTCGACCACAGCGTCCTCATCGGCCGGATCTGGGACCCGTCCGTCGACGGCCCCTCACCCGTGACCGTCCGCGACGGCGAGGTCATCGACGTCAGTCACCGGTTCCCGACCGTCCGGGACATCTGCGAGCTGCCGGACCCCGCCAGGACGGTGGCCGGGTTGGACGGGCCGCGGGTCGGCGGCTTCGACGAGCTACTGGCCAACACCGGCGCCACCAACCGTGACCGAAGCCGGCCCTGGCTGCTCGCACCGGTCGACCTGCAAGCGCTCAAGGCCGCTGGCGTGACCTTTCCCGTCTCGATGATCGAACGGGTCATCGAGGAACGGGCCCGGGGAGACCTGACCCGCGCGGCGGACATCCGTCGCCGGATGCTCGCCGACATCGAGGCCGACCTGCACAGCCTGGTCCCCGGCTCGGCAGCGGCGGAACGGCTCAAGACCGCACTGATCGCGGAGGGCATCTGGAGTCAGTACCTGGAGGTGGGGATCGGGCCGGACGCCGAGATATTCACCAAGGGTCAGCCCCTCTCCGCCGTCGGCACCGCCGTCCCGGTCGGCGTGCTCGCCGCGTCCACCTGGAACAACCCGGAACCCGAGGTCGCACTGATCGTCCAGTCCAGCGGCCGGATCGTCGGCGCCACCCTGGGCAATGACGTCAACCTGCGGGATGTCGAGGGTCGCTCGGCGCTCCTGCTCCCCCTGGCGAAGGACAACAACGCCTCGTGCGCCCTCGGTCCGTTGATCCGGCTGTTCGACGAGCGGTTTCCGCTCAGTCGGGTACGCGAACTCGAGGTGGCTCTCCAGGTCCACGGGGTGGACGACTTCCGCCTGGCGGCAACCTCGGAAATGGCCCGGATGTCACGCGAGCCGGCGGCGCTGGTGCGGCAGTTGATCGGCCCCCATCACCAGTATCCCGACGGCGCTGTGCTGATGCTCGGCACCATGTTCGCCCCCACCCAGGACCGCGAACGCCCCGGTGAGGGCTTCACCCACAAGGTCGACGACGTGGTGCGGATCAGCTGCCCGGCGCTCGGCACCCTGGTCAACCGGGTGCGGCACGCCGAGCAGTGCGAACCCTGGCGGTTCGGCGTCCGCGATCTCATGAGCAATCTGGCGAGGAGAGAACTGCTGTGAACGTCACCACCACCGATCCGCGCGACGGCCGACATCACCCGACCGATCTCACCGAGACGGACGAGCCTGGCGTGGCGACGATCGCCGGCCAGGCGTCCCGGGCGGCACAGTGGCTGTTCGACCTGGGCAGGCTCGGCCGGGCGCAACTGCTGGACGCGGTCGCCACCTCCCTGGAATCCCGTCGCGGGGACCTGGTCGCGGCCGCGGAGGCGGAGACCGGGCTGAGTCAGGCGCGACTCGACTCGGAACTCACCCGGGCGGCGATCCAGTTCCGGATGTTCGCGGATGTGCTGCGCGACGGTGGGTACCTGGAGGCGGCCATCGACCACGCCGCCGACACGCCACTCGGGCCCGGCCCGGACCTCCGGCGGATGCTCGTACCCCTCGGGCCGGTGGCCGTCTTCGGCGCCAGCAACTTCCCGTTCGCCTTCTCGGTCGCCGGCGGCGACACCGCTTCGGCGCTGGCCGCCGGGTGTCCCACGGTCGTGAAGGCCCACCCGTCCCATCCGCTGACATCGCGTGCCTCCGCCGACGCGATCGGGTCGGCCGTGGGCGACCTGGGTGGGCCCGACGGTGTGATCGCGGCCGTGTACGGGGAGCAGGCCGGCCGTTGGCTGGTGCGCCAGCCGACGATCCGGGCGGCCGCCCTGACCGGCTCCGTCGGTGCCGCCCGCGCCATCCAGGCGGCCATCGACGAACGCGCCGACCCCATTCCGTTGTACGCCGAGTTGAGCAGCGTGAACCCGATCGTCGTGCTGCCCGACGCCGCTGCCGGGCGGGGAGACCAGATCGCCGACGGGCTGTTCGCCTCCTTCACCGCCTCGAGCGGTCAGCTCTGCACCAAACCCGGGCTGGCGTTCCTCCCGGCGGACCCGGGCGGCGACCGGCTGGTCGACACGCTCCGGGCAAAGGTCGCCGCCGCTGGCGGGATGGTCCTGTTGAACCAGCGCATCCGGGATGCGTACGAGAGCGGGGCGATCGCGTTGGAGAAGGCCGGCGCTCGCCTCTCGGCGCGGCCCCGGATCGACGCTGGCGCGGGTTTCACGGTGGCACCGATGCTCCTGGAGGTCGACCTGCCGGGCCTGACCGCCGAGATCGCCGACGAGTGCTTCGGCCCGCTCATGGTCGTGGTCCGCTACCGCGACGTCGCCGAGCTCGACGCCGCGCTGGCGACCGTGCCGCCGTCGCTCACCGGCTCCATCCACAGCGGACCGGGCGATGACACCGATGCCGTACGCACGTTGGTGGACGGCCTCGCCGCCCGCTCGGGTCGCATCGTCTTCGACGGCTATCCCACCGGTGTCCGGGTGTCGTGGGCGCAGCACCACGGTGGGCCCTGGCCGTCGACGAATGCCGTGCACACCTCGGTGGGCGCCACGTCGATCCGACGGTTCCTGCGCCCGCTGGCGTGGCAGAACGCCCCGGAATGGATCCTCCCCGAGGAACTGCGAGACGAGTACACCGCCATCCCCCGCCGAGTCGACGGGAGGTGGGTGCCAGGGATCGATCCCCAGCCGTGATGTCGACGCTTGGAACCTCGTGCACCGCGAGCCGAAGGGAACCACGTCAATGAAGACGAGACGAACACTCGCCACGGTAGCGATGCTCGCCGCCGCGAGCGGCCTGGTCGCCTGCTCCTCCGACGAAGGCGGAGGCGACGCGAGCAACTGTACGAACACGATCACCAAGCCGGACCTGCCGGTTGTCACGATGTGGGCCTGGTATCCCAACATGCAACTGGTCGTGGACAACTTCAACAAGACCAACGACGAGGTGCAGGTCTGCTGGACCAACGTCGGGCAGGGCGGCGACCAGTACGACAAGTTCCAGACGGCCATCTCGGCGGGCACCGGCGCACCCGACGTGATCATGGTCGAGATGGACCGGATCCCGACCTTCCAGATCCAGAACGCGCTCGTCGACATCAGCGGGTACGGCCTCGACGCGGTCCGGGCCAACTACGGCGACGGCGCCTGGAAGGACGTCTCGGTCGGCGACGCGGTCTACGGCGTACCGGTCGACGGCGGCCCGCTGGCGATGATCTACCGCAAGGACATCTTCGACAAGTACGGCATCACCCCGCCGCAGACCTGGGCCGAGTACGAGCAGGCCGCGCAGAAGGTGAAGGACGCCGGCGGACCGCTCTTCGGTGACCTCGGCGCGAACGTCCCGGCGCTGATGATGGCGCTACAGATTCAGAAGGGCGCTGCCCCGTTCACCTACGATCCCGCCCAGCCGGAATCGATCGGGGTGCGGCTGAACGACCAGGCATCCAAGGACGTCCTGGACTACTGGGGTGGCCTGGTCCGCAAGGGCCTGGTCGGGACGCAGGACCAGTTCACCCCGGAGTACATCTCGGGGGTCATCAACGGCAACTACGCGACCTACATCTCGGCCGCCTGGGCACCGGGTTACCTGACCGGCGCGGGTGTCGGTCAGGGACAGGACACCGGCACGTTCGCGGTGGCGCCGCTGCCGCAGTGGGATTCGAACAACCCGGTCCAGGTGAACTGGGGCGGGTCGGCCTTCTCGGTCACCAGCCAGTCCAAGAAGCCGGACCTCGCGGCCAAGGCAGCCTACGGCCTCTACGCCGACGAGGAGTCGCTCACCGACGGCTGGACCAACCAGATCATCTTCCCGCTCAACCTGACCGCGCTCAACAATCCCGAGTTCGTCGATCTCAAGGTGGCGTTCTTCGACGGCCAGCAGGCGAACAAGGAGGTGTACGTCCCCGCCGCCAACGCCTACCAGGGCGTCGTCTACAGCCCCTTCGGCCAGTACTACTTCGATGCCATGACCAAGCAGATCAGCGAGATGAGCGCCGGCTCCATCACCGGTTCGCAGGCTGCCGACCGGCTCCAGGAGGACGTGACGAAGCACGCCACTGAACAAGGGTTCACCGTCCAGTGACCGACCGGGTGGGCCGCGCCGTCCTCCCCCGGCCGGCCCACCCTCGCCCCCAGCGGCCCTCGTCCCGGAGCCCGAGATGACATCGTTGACCGAGAAGCGCGCACCGCGTACTCATGATGAGAAGCGCAAGATCCGCGGCAAGATCCACCGTCGTGAGCACCTGACGGGGTGGCTGTTCGTCGGGCCGTTCGGGGTCGTCTTCCTCGCCTTCCTCATCGCCCCACTGGCGTACGCGCTGTACCTCAGCCTGTTCCAGAAGAAGCTGATCGGTGGCACCAGCTTCGTCCTGTTCGACAACTACGTGAAGGCGTTCACCGACCCGAGCTTCCTGTCCGGTGCGTGGTTCGTCATCCGCTTCGCGCTCGTCGCCATTCCGGTCCAGATCGGCGTCGCGCTGGCCATGGCGCTCATCCTGGACGCGGTGACCTCGCTGTTCACCCGCTTCTCCCGCCTCATGATCTTCCTGCCGTACGCGATCCCCACGGTCATCGGGGCCGTGATGTGGGGCTTCCTGTACAGCAGGAGCTTCGGCCCGCTCACCGACGTCTTCGGGTTCTTCGGCGCCACGGCACCCGACTTCCTCAGCAGCAACCTGATCTTCTACGGCCTGCTCAACATCGTCACCTGGCAGTGGGCCGGCTACTACATGATCATCCTGTACGCGGCCTTACAGGGCATCGACCCCACCCTGTACGAGGCCGCCCGCATGGACGGGGCCGGACGATGGCAGGTCGCCCGGCGGATCAAGATTCCGCTGATCGCGCCCGCCCTGATCCTGATCCTGGTCTTCTCGCTCATCGGCACCCTGCAGTTCTTCAACGAACCGCAGATCCTGCGATACCTCGCGGCGGGCACCATCGGGTCGGACTTCACGCCCAACATGTACGCCTACCAGCAGGCGTTCGGACTGGCCAACTTCAACTACGGGTCGGCGATCTCGTTCGCCCTCGGCGGCGTCGTCTTCATCTGCGTCTACGCCTTCCTGTTCCTCACCCGCAAGCGGAGGAGCTTCCTCTGATGGCCGAGCACACAAGCGTCAGCGCAGGCCCCGGCCGAGCGCAGCGCCACCTTCCGCTGCAGATTCTGCTCGGCTTCCTGGTGATCTACTTCCTCGTACCGTTCTGGTGGGTCGTCGTCAACAGCTCGAAGGACGCGCCGGGCCTGTTCGGCGGCGGCAACACCCTCTGGTTCGCCGAACAGGTCGACTACCTCGGCAACCTCAGACAGTTGTTCACCTACGACGGGGGCATCTACCTCCGGTGGCTGCTGAACTCCACGTTGTACGCGCTCGCCGGCGGCATCGGCGCCACCGTCCTGGCGGTCATGGCCGGCTACGGGTTCGCCAAGTACCGCTTCGCCGCCCGGCGCTTCAGCTTCGCCGTCGTGCTCGGCGCACTGATGGTGCCGGCCACCGCCCTGGTCATCCCGACCTTCATCATGTTCGCCCGGCTCGGCCTGACGAACACGGTCTGGGCGGTGATTCTCCCCTCGCTGCTCAATCCGTTCGGCGTCTACCTGATGCACGTGTACGCGCGCGACGCGGTCCCCGACGAGATCCTGGACGCGGCGCGGGCCGACGGCGCGGGAGAGATACGTACCTTTCTCCAGATCGCCCTTCCGCTGATGCGCCCCGCGGTGGTCACCGTCCTCCTCCTGTCCGCCGTCGCGTCCTGGAACAACTACTTCCTGCCGCTGGCCATGCTCTCCGACAACCGGCTCTTCCCCGTCACCGTCGGCCTCGGCCTCTGGCAGGGGGTCGCCTCCGCGAACAACGCGGGCGGCACCTCCCTGTGGAGCCTGATCATCCTGGGCTCCCTCGTGTCGGTCGTTCCACTGATCATCGCGTTCTTCAGCCTCCAACGACACTGGCGCGGCGGGCTGTCCGTCGGAGGCCTCAGGTAGGTCACCGCCGCCGCCAACTGATCAACAGCTTGCCCCTTGACCGCCGCGCACGTCGCGGCCAGACCGTTGACAGGAAGGTGTGCCGATGTCGATGACGAGTCGACCGTTGCGCAGCAGCCAGTGGTTCGGTGCCGACGGGCGCAACGGGTTCATTCATCGATCCTGGATGCGCAACCAGGGGTTCGCCGACGACGTCTTCGACGGTCGCCCGGTGATCGGCATCGCCACCACCTGGTCGGAGCTGACCCCGTGCAACGCCCACCTGCGCGAACTGGCCGAATCCGTCAAGCGAGGAATCTGGGAGAGCGGCGGCCTGCCGCTGGAATTCCCCGCGATGAGCCTCGGCGAACCCCTCATGCGCCCCACCACCATGCTCTACCGCAACCTGCTCGCGATGGAGGCGGAGGAACTGATCAGGGCCAACCCCCTCGACGGCGTGGTCCTCCTCTCCGGCTGCGACAAGACCACTCCCGGCCTGCTGATGGGTGCGGCAAGCGTCGACCTGCCAACCCTGTTGATCACCGGCGGGCCGATGCTCAACGGCAAGTTCCGCGGCCAGGACATCGGCTCGGGCACCGCCGTCTGGCGCTTCACCGAGGAACTGCGGGCCGGCCGGATGACCGTGGCCGACTGCGCGGAGGCGGAGGTCTGCATGTCCCGGAGCCGAGGTCACTGCATGACCATGGGCACCGCCTCCACGATGGCCTGCGTGACCGAGGCCTTGGGCGTCCAACTGCCCGCGGCCGCCGCGGTCCCGGCGGTCGACTCCCGACGGTACGCGCTCGCGCACGCCGCCGGACGCCGCATCGTCGCAATGGTCGAGCAGGACCAGCGGCTGTCCACGGTGCTCACCCGCCAGGCGTTCGAGAACGCCATCCGGGTCAACGCCGCGATCGGTGGCTCCACCAATGCCGTCGTACACCTGCTCGCGATCGCCGGACGCGTCGGTGTCCCCCTGTCGCTTGAGGATTTCGACACCCTCACCACCGACGTGCCAATGCTTGTCAACCTGATGCCCTCCGGCACGTACCTGATGGAGGACTTCGCCTACGCGGGCGGCGTGCCGGCGGTGATGACGGAGATCGCCCCGCTGCTGCACCTGGACCAGATCACGGTCAGCGGAAAGAGCGTCGCCGACAACATCAGCGGTGTCCAGTGCTGGAACCGACAGGTCATCGGCACCCTGGCCGAGCCCTTCCAACCCGCCGGATCGGGCACCGTCGTGCTGCGTGGATCACTCGCGCCGTCCGGGGCGGTGCTGAAGGTCTCCGCCGCCTCGGCGCACCTGCTCACACACACCGGGCCGGCGCTCGTCTTCGACCGGATCGAGGAGTACGCCGTCGCCGCCGACGACCCGGATCTCGACGTCACACCCGACACGGTCATCGTGGTGCGCAACGCCGGACCGCGCGGCTACCCGGGCTTCCCCGAGGTGGGCAACGTGCCGATGCCACGACGGTTGCTCGCCGCCGGCATCACGGACATGGTGCGGATCTCCGACGCCCGGATGAGCGGCACCGGGTACGGCACCTGTGTCCTGCACGCGGCGCCGGAGGCGGCGGTGGGCGGCCCCCTCGCGCTGGTACGCACCGGCGATCCGATCCGCCTCGACGTCCCGACGCGCCGCCTGGACCTACTTGTCGACGAGGTCGAACTCGCCCAACGCCGCTCCGCCTGGCAGCCGCCGCGACCGGTGGCCGACCGAGGATGGGTGCGGCTGTACAGCGAGCACGTCCAGCAGGCCGACAAGGGCGCAGACCTGGACTTCCTCGTCGGTGGCAGCGGCAGTGCGGTGCCTCGGCACTCCCACTGACCCGGGCACCTGGGTACATCTGTTGTCGCCGGGACGACAACAGATGTACCCAGTGGTCATCGCGGCAGGTCAGTCGGCGAGGGTGCCGGCGGCGCGGCCCTCGTGCAGGGTGAGGTTACGGCCGTCGGACGGGTCGAACAGGTGGATCTTCTCCAGATTGAACCAGACCCGCCGGTCCTCCCCCTCGGTGACGGTCGACTCCGCCGACAGCCGGGTGACCAAGTTCGACCCGGCGCCGCTGAAGTCGGCCGCGCCCGCGTCGGCGGCCAACTCCTCCAACTCGGCGGAGGTGGCCCGTTCCCCCTCGACGCTCAGGTAGACGTACTTGTCCGAGCCCATGGACTCGACGATGTCCACCGGGGCGGTGAACTCCATGCCCCGACGGCGGGTCTCCTCGTCGATCAGCTCGGCGTCCTCGAAGTGTTCCGGACGGATGCCGAGGATCAGCTCCCGAGAGGCGTCGGCGCCCTCCAGCTCGCGGCGGATCCGGTCGCCGATCGGCACATCACCCAGGGCGGTACGCAGCGTGCCCTCCTCGACCTTGGCGGTCAGGAAGTTCATCGACGGTGAGCCGATGAACCCGGCCACGAAGAGGTTGTTCGGGTGGTCGTACAGCTCCTGCGGCGGACCGACCTGCTGCACCGCACCACCCCGCATGATCACCACGCGGTCGCCGAGGGTCATCGCCTCGGTCTGGTCGTGGGTGACGTAGACGGTGGTGGTGCCGAGCTGCTTCTGCAACCGGGACACCACGGTACGCATCTGCACCCGCAGCTTGGCGTCCAGGTTGGACAGCGGCTCGTCCATCAGGAACGCCTTGGGCTGCCGGACGATCGCCCGGCCCATCGCCACCCGCTGCCGCTGCCCGCCGGAGAGGTTGGCCGGCTTACGGTCCAGCAGCGGCGTCAGCTCCAGGACCTTCGCCGCCTCGTCGACCTTCTGGTTGATCGTTTCCTTGTCGAGCTTGGCCAGCCGCAGCGGGAACGCCATGTTCTCCCGCACCGTCATGTTCGGGTAGAGCGCGTACGACTGGAACACCATGGCGATGTCCCGATCGCGGGGGGCCTTGTCGTTGACCCGCTGCCCGCCGATGCGCAGCTCACCGGAGCTGATGTCCTCCAGCCCGGCGATCATGTTGAGGGTGGTGGACTTGCCGCAGCCGGAGGGGCCGACCAGGATGACGAACTCGCCGTCGGCGATCTCCAGGTCGACGTCCCGCACCGCCGTGGTGCCGTCCGGGAACTTCTTGCTCACCTTGTCGAGCACGATGTCAGCCACGAGTAGTCACCTATCCCTTGACGGCGCCGGAGGTCAGGCCGGAGACGATGCGGCGCTGGAAGAAGAGAACGAACAGGATGATCGGTACCGTGATCACCACGGCGGCGGCGCAGATCGCGCCGGTCGGGTCCTCGAACTGCGAGGCGCCGGTGAAGAACGACAGCGCCACCGGCACCGTGCGCGAGCGCTCGGTGGAGGTCAGCGAGATGGCGAACAGGAAGTCGTTCCAGCAGAAGATAAAGACCAGGATGGCCGTGGTGAACAGTCCCGGCGCGGCCAGCGGGGCGATCACCCGTCGGAACGCCTGCCCCTGGGTGGCGCCGTCCATCTTCGCGGCCTTCTCCAGGTCCCACGGGATCTGCTTAAAGAACGCCGAAAGCGTGTAGATCGCCAACGGCAGCGCGAAGGTGATGTACGGCAGGATCAGGCCCGGCCAGGTGTCGAAGAGACCCAGTTGCCGCTCGATCTCGAACAGCGGCGAAACCAGCGACACCTGCGGGAACATCGCGATCAGCAGCGAGACGCCGATCAGCACCCGCTTGCCGGGGAAGTCCAGCCGCGAGATCGCGTACGCGGCCATCGCGCCGAGCACGACGGCGATCGTGGTGGCGATCAACGCGATGCCGATGGAGTTGATCAACGCTCGGACGAACTGGTCGGTCGCGAAGATCGTCCGATAGTTCTCAAGCGTCCACTCCCGGGGGATGAACTTGCCGTCGGTGAGCGTCGCCGGCGTCTTGAACGACAGCGACATGATCCACAGCACCGGGGTCAGCGCGAACACGACCACGGCGACGTCCAACAGGCCCCAGCGCACCTTGGCCCGGGTGGTGGTGTCAGCCATGTCAGCGCCTCTCTCCGTCGTCGCTGCCCGGAGCAGCGGTACCGAACAGCTTCACGAAGACGAACGCGATGATCGCCACGGTGATGAAGATCAGCACCGACATCGTCGAGCCGATGCCGAGGTTCAGGCCCCGGATCAGGTTGTTGTACGCGATCATCGACACCGACGAGGTCTCGTTGGCCCCCGACGTGAGCACGTAGATGTTGTCGAAGACCCGGAACGCGTCCAGGGTGCGGAACAGCAACGCCACCAGGATCGCCGGCTTCATCACCGGCAGCATCACCTTGGTGAACCGCTGCCAGGCGGTCGCGCCGTCGGTGGAGGCCGCCTTGAGCAGGTCCTCCGGCACCAGCGCCAGGCCCGCCATCAGCAGCAGCGCCATGAACGGCGTGGTCTTCCAGATCTCCGCCAGCATGATGATCGCCAGCGAGCTGGCCCGCTCGGTCAGCGGCGCGCCGTCGGAGAACAGGTTGGCCAGGTACCCGGTGCCCGGCGTCCACGCGTACCGCCAGGAGAAGGCGGCCACGACCGTGACGATGCCGTACGGGATCAGCGCGGAGGTCCGGACGATCCCCCGCCCGACCAACGTACGATGCATGATCAACGCGAGGCCCATGCCGAGCACCAGCTCCACGGCCACGGTGACCACCGTGATCAGCATGGTCACCCCGAACGCCGTCCACCAGAACTCGTTGGTCAGCACGGTGGCGTAGTTCTGCAACCCGACGAACTCCCGCTCGGCGGGGAACCGCAGGTCGTAACGCTGCAACGACAGCCACACCGAGTACAGGATCGGATAGGCGGTCACCGCCAGCATGACCAGCGCCGCCGGGGCGCACAGCAGCCAGCCCAGCCGACGCTCGGCCCGCTTGTTCTCACTCAGCGGCGCCTTGCCGCGCCGGTTGTCCCGCTGCGCGGGCACCGCGGCGTGCCGGCCGCTACGGCTGTCGGTGCCGTCGGCGGCCACGTCCGCGCCGGCCGGGGTGGCATTCACGCTCATGCCGTGCCTCCGCTTCGCTCCGGCCCGGCCTGAGGCACCGGCGCACTGAGCCCGATGGTTCGCTCGCGGTGCTCGCTCACGGGAGGACTCCCCTCGACTCCAGGGCGGCGGCGACGGCCTCGCGCAGTTCGTCGGCGGTCGCCTGCGGGTCGATCGCCGCCGGCGGCGACAGGATCGCCGAGGTCACGGTGGAGATGCTCTGGTACGCGGGAGTCAGCGGTCGCACCGCCGAGTCCCGCAACTGTTCGAGGATGGTCTCCTTCATCGGGTACGCCTCGTCCATCTCCGGGTCCTCGTACACGCTCTCGATGGTCGGCGGCACCCCGTCGTTGATCGCGGAGAACTTCTGGTTCTCCGCGTTGCGCAGGCACCTGGCCGCCTCGAAGGACTCCTCCGGGTGCTCCGAGTACCGGCTGACAGCCAGGTTGATGCCGCCAATGGTGACCCGGCCCGGCGTGCCCTCCTCGACCCCGGGCACCCGGGCCCAGGCGACCTGCTCCGCCAACTCCGGGTTGGCTTCCTGCATCGCCGGATAGACGAACGGCCAGTTCACCTGGAACGCGCCGTTGCCGCTCTGGAACTCCAGCCGCACCGGATCCTCGGTGGCGTTGCTGAACGACGGCGAGGTCACCCCGGAGGTGGCGAAGTCGCGCAGCACCTCCAGGGCCCGCACGGCACCGTCGTCCACCACGGCCTCGGTGCCGTCGTCGTTGAGGATGTTGCCGCCCGCGCTGGCCACCAGGGTGTTGTAGAGCACCACGAGTCCCTCGTACTGGGCACCCATGGTGAGCACCTGATGCGGCTGGCCCTGGTCCCGCAGCCGCTGCGCCGTCGAGATCATTTCGTCCCAGGTGGTCGGCGGCTCGGGCACCAGGTCCTTGCGGTACCACAGCAACTGGACGTTCGTGTTCTTCGGCGCGGCGTAGAGCTTGTCCTCGTAACGAGCGGTCTCCAACGGGCCTTCGAGGGTGCCCTCCTCGACCTCGGCGCGGTCCTGCCCGGTCCACTCCCGGATCCAGTTCGCGCTGGCGAACTCCTGGGTCCAGGTCACGTCGAGGCCGAGCACGTCCATACCGTCGTCCTCGGCCGCGAGCCGGCGCACCATCTGCACCCGCTGCTCGTCTGCCTCCCGGGGCAGCACCCGGTTGACGATGCGGTACCGCCCGCCGGCCTCGGTGTTGCACCGGTCGACCACCTGTTGCAGGTTCTGCTCCGGCGGGTAGTACAGGTTGATCGTGGGCACCCCGCCGTCGTCGCCGGAGGCGCACGCGGCCATCGGTGCCACAAACGTCAGTGCCGCGGCCGTCGCCGCCATCCGTACGCGGGGCCGGCGCCGACCGCCGACCGGATCACTCCGCTCGCTCATGACCCTCCCCTCGTTCTCGGCCAACAGCCGGGGAGGTCTCCGTGCCCCGGCGCACGGCGAGACGGCCAGGGCGTGTGACCTGCTGCTCCGCACCCCTGCGTTTCGTGGCTGGAACACTGCCCGACCTGTGGAGCCGCGAAACCTGCCCGGGCAGACACGCGCTAAACACCAAGATGTGTGGCCCACGTCACGCGCCGGCATCGCCCCTGCCATCAGCCCGCACCGGCACACCTGGCATGTTGCTGATCACGATCGAGGCGGCGGCCTTTCGGAGGCGGATGTCGGTGCCGGCCGGCATGATCGGCGGATGATCGCACGCTTCAAGGACCTCTGTCTCGACGCCGCCGACGCGCACGCGCTGGGCACCTTCTGGGCGCGGATTCTCGACGCCGAACTTGTCGACACCGGTGACGGCGACACCCGGGTCGACCCGTCCGGCGGCGCCAGCGCGGACTCGATCTGGGTCAACCAGGTTCCCGAACGGCGTACCGTCAAGACTCGCGTACACCTGGACCTGCGGTTGGCCGAGGCGGACCCGGCGGCGCTGCTGGACGCCGGCGCCCGGCTGGTCCGCGAGCCGGATTCGGAGATCAGCTGGTGGGTGCTGGCCGACCCCGACGGCAACCAGTTCTGCGCATTCGCCCCGGGCGACGACTCCCGGCCGGGCCCGTTCGAGCTGGTGGTGGACTCCGCCGACCCCACCGCCCAGGCCACCTGGTGGGCCGGCGTCGTCGGCGGCGAGGTCCAGGTCAGCGAGGAGGGGCACGCCTCGGTCACCGGCGCGGGCGGCTTCCCCTGGGACTACTGGGTCTTCGACCCCGTCCCGGAGCGCAAGAGCGTCAAGAACCGGATGCACTGGGATGTCGACCTGACCGACCCGGAGCCGTCCGCGCTGATCAGGGCCGGGGCCACCCTGCTGCGGGAGCCGGACGACGCGGTGTCCTGGTGGGTGCTGGCCGACCCGGAGGGCAACGAGTTCTGCGCGTTCCCGCCGCGGGACTGACCGGCCGGTGCTACCGGGCAACCGTCAGGTGGACTAGCGTTTAACAAGCTCCGCCGCCAGCGCGTACGCCGTCGCCGTCGATACGCCACCGGCCGACCCCGACCCGCCCGATCGGTTGGTTCTCGCGGGAACAGCCCCTCACCGGTTACCGGTTGGGCAGGATCGTCCCCAACGAGGAGGTGCCGCCGTGGTGCAGGACACCCGCGCTCTCACCCTGACGTTCGAGGTGAGCGGCCTGCCACCGGTCAAGACCGAAGCGCTGTCCATCTTCGCCGCCGGGCACCGGCAGGCGACGAGGGTACGCGCCCTGTTGCAGGCCGCCTGCGCGGCCGCGCAGGAGACCGGCTGGACGCCACTGTCCGGCCCGATCGAGATCGACCTGACCCTGCGCTGCCCGCCCGGGCACCGCACCTCCGACGCCAGCACGCTGCTGGGTGGGGTGTGCGCGGTGCTGCAGGACAAGAAGCGGATCTCCAGCATCGGGCTGGCCCACCTCGGCGTGCTTGTCGACGTCGCACTCTACGACGACGACAAGCAGATCCGTCGGCTGTCCTACCTGGAGCAGCCAGCCGAGGAATTCTCCTACCAGGTACGCGTCGCCGCCGTACCGGACGGGGTTTGACCGACGGCAGCGGTGGGGTACCGCAGCCGCCGACGAAGGGAGCACCAATGTCGGAGCCGCACGTCACGCTGGACCCCCACGACCCGGTGCAGGAGAAGCTGCGCGGGCCGCTGGAGGAGCAGCTGACCTCTGCCCTGCAGGTGGCCGCCGACCGGGTGCGCGACAGCTACGCCGGTGAGCCGGTGGAGCAGGTCTGCCAGCGGCTGCTCGACGAGACCCGCGCCGGCCTGCACCCCGACATCGCGGCCGGTTTCGAGCCCGACATGGACGAGTTGTGCCGGGTGGCGGTCGCCATCGTCCGGGGCGCCGCCACCTGAGGTTCATGCCGCGACCGGCCTCGCCCGCGCTCCCGTCCTCGTCGGCCGTGCCGCCAGCTCGGCCACGTAGTCGCTGACCAGCGCGGGCAGCCGGTAACCGAGGGGCTCGTCCCGGTAGACCAGGTGCGCGTCGACCAGGCCCTCCAGGGCCCGCCAGACGCGCTCGGCAGGGACGCCGAGCCGCGCTGCGGTCTGTTCGGGAGCGACCGACGCGCCAGGTGACTCCCCGAGCAGGGCGAGGATCCGGCCGGTCACCTCGTCCGTGGCGCGGACCGCGGCGACCCGGGTCGCCAGGCTCGCCCGCACGGACAGGTCACCGAACGCCAGGACGTCCAGCCGACCGCGCCCGTCGTCCGCCCGCTCCGCCAGGACGCCGACCGACAGGTCCGGACGGCTCGCCAACCGTGCGGCGGCGATCCGCAGGGCCAGCATCGAACCGGCACAGAGCCGGATCAGCTTCGCCGTGGCGGCGGGTTCCGCCTCGAGCCGGTCGGCGCCGACATGAGCCGCCAGCAGCGCCAGCGCCTCGGAGTCGGTGAGCCGCCGCAACCCGACCGACGGGACGTCGTCCAGGCCGTACAGTTTCCGCAGCCCCACGACGATCAGCGCCGGACCGGGCCCGGCGGGGACGAGCGGTCGCACCTGTTCCGCCCGGATCACCCCGTCGAGCACCAGCAGGATCCGCCGGCCTGCGACCCGCGTCCGATACCAGCCGGCCCGCTCGTCCACATCCTCCGGCACCTCGTCCGCCGGCACACCCAGGGCGCGCAGCACCCGGCCCAGCACCTCACCGGAGGTCACCGACGGCCGGGAACCGAGGTCGACGAAGACCTGCCCCTCCGGGAACTCCGCGGCGACCGCGTGCGCCGCCCGGACCCCGACCGCCGTCCTTCCGCTGCCGGCCGGCCCGCTGACGACCACGGCGGCCGGCCTGCCACCGCACGCGGCCGCCACCACGTCCGCCACTTCCCGGGTACGCCCGACGAACGTCGTGAGGTCCGCCGGCAGTTCCCGGGGTACGAGGGCAGCCGGGGTCACGGGCCGGGACCTCTCGTCCGGCCGGCTCTGGGTACTGTCGCCGTGCGCCAGATCGGGCGACCGATCGAGCATCGACCGGTGCAGCGCTATCAGGTCCTCCCCCGGCTCGATGCCGAGGTGTTCGTCGAGCGCCGCGCGTGCCTCCTGGTACGCGGTGAGCGCCGCCGGCACGTCCCCACACCGGTAGAGGGCGAGCATCAACTGCCCCCACGCGCGCTCCCGCAGCGGGTGCGCGGCGAGGTGGCGCCGCAGATCGCCGAGGAGGTCGCCGTGCTCGCCGACGGCCAGGCGCGCCTGCGCCCACTCCTCGAACACCTGAAGACGCTGCTCCTCCAGGCTGGCCCAGTGGCCGTCCAACGCCGGACCCGACGGAAGTCCGTCACCGGCGCGGCCCCGCCAGAGATCAAGCGCACCAGTCAGCGAGGCGACCGCCGAGCCGTGATGCCCGGCCGCCAGGTCCGCCCGGCCCTCACGGGCCAGCCGGTGGAACCGGTCGACGTCCAGTTCCTCGTCAGCCAGGCACAGCTCGTACGCGTTGGGACGGGCGACCAGCCGGTCACCGAGCACCTTGCGGAGCCTCATCGCGTGCGACCGCAGGTTGGCCACCGCGGAAGGCGGCGGCTCGTCGCCCCAGGCCACTTCGGAGAGACGGTTCAGCGACACCGGCCGGTTCGCTGCCAGGGCCAGGGCGGCGAGGACCGCCTGCCGCTTCACGGATCCCGGCGTGACGGTGGCACCCTCCACGATCAGTTGCATCCGGCCGAGTACCCTGAGGTCAACCTGCATGTTTTCGCTCCCCCGTTGAGCCTTCGAGCGCGCTCAGGCTAAGTGCCGGCCGCAGGCGACAACAAGGTGCATCGATCGACGACAATCGTGATGCATGTCTATCGGCTACGACGGCGTGTCAGCGTAACGATCTGGCGGGCTGGAAACGCTTAGCCAACACACCGTTGCCGGCCAGGCCCGCTCTCAAATAGATCAGCTTGCGGCTAGCGCCGTGGAGATCTCGAGCAGGTCGGCGGGTGAATGCCCAGCTGGTCCCGCCGGGTTGCGCCGGCTGCGTCGCCCATCGCACACCAGGGCACCGTTGACGTTGGACCGCCAGCGAGGCCACCTCTCCGGCTGCCGCAGCATATACGCGGCCAGTTCACCTGCCCCCACTCCCGCGCCGCAACTCCTCAACGCGGCGGTCACCGTTCCGTTCGCGTCGGCCGGCAGGTCCGCGTCCCCGAAGGCGGGTAGCAGCAACAGCAGTCGAGCATGCGGCTCGACGATCCCATGCGGTTCGCCGGAGAGGTTGGCGGCGGCTACGAGCTCTGGCCAACTCATCCCCGGTCGGAACTCGTGCCCTCCCACACTTGCCAGATCCAGCTTGGAATTCTGACCGGATCGACGCAAAACAAACTCCGTACTGTTGTCTTCCGGCTCGTTCCAGTAGACCAGATCGATCTCGTATCCATCACGCAGGCTGATCCGAAACACCGGCCACTCGTCAGGGTCGGTCAGCCGATCGAAGTATTCAAAGCAGGCCGCTACGTCAACCGCGAAAGCCTCGGTGACCAGCGAATCCCGGTGGGGCGCCATCGTGGCCGACAGGTAGGTCGGCCAGAACAGGGGGTCCTGAAGCATCGGCGCACCGTCGATCAGCGGAAATTCCTCACACCCAGCGATCACGATTCCCTCCTCCAGCCTACGGGCAACACATGTTCCGCGCCCTCCTCTGCGTCAAGGGGTGCGGCTGACGTTCAGCTGTTCCGGTTCGGGTTCGTGAGGGCCTCCCACTCCTCAGCGCTTGAGATCGTCTGTCCGGTCGGCAGGAAGAACGCCCGCCGCGGCGGATCAGCGACCGTGAAGGGCTTGAACTCCGGATCCGCAAGCAGTCGATAGACGAACTCAGCGGTCGAGATGTCCAGCCGGTGCCACGACTCCAGCGGGTCCTTCCGGGCCACCACCGGCCACCGGTCGGATTCGACGGAGCGGTCGGCCAGCCAGAAGTACTCGCCCTCGGTCTGGTCCGAGGCCCAGCGAATCAGCCCCGGGCCCTGATCCGGCTCGTACAGTCGGTAAGGTGCGAGGAACTGCTGGATGACGTCGCCCGCACGGTTGTCCTGTCGATACCGCCTCCACGTCGCGAGCAGTGATGTTGCGCCGTCGTCGGCGTGCCGGAGGCAGCAGCCTGAACTGCCACCTCCGGCACAATTTCTAAACTGTCAGGTCGCAAGTCAACCTAGGTCAGCACGCAGTATCGCACTTCCGGTAAATTCTCCTGTCCTTCAGGTCAGGGTCACCAACATAGAACGCCAAGGTTATTGTCCCGTCTCGCATTTCGGCATACATCTCCGCGCCAACTGAGACCTGTCGGCCACCCAATTCCTTGACATGCAACTTCACTCGGTTAGTGGGACCATCCGGGTCCTCCCGGGATGTCGCCGTATCCCAGACCCCCACCGCGCCCAGTTTGTCACGAACCGGGTCGAAGTTCTGCGGGAGGGCGGACTGGAAGTCTTCGAACTCCTCATAGGGCAGATTAGTCGCCGAGAATTCTCCGGCTTCCCTGAAAACCAAACCATCGCCCGCGTCGTCCTGCCAGGTACCGACCAGGTCTCCGGCGGTTAGGTCTGCCCGATCGTCACGAGCAGGAGCACCCCCGACGAAGCACCCACCCAACATCACGACAGCCAACACCAGAGCGGCTAGCCGGCCGGTATTCATTTCCACCATCCTGTCACGCCCTACCAGAGGGAAGGAAGGGTCGGCCAGTTAATATACCTCAACGGCTCGAGAGCCGGCGCCCACCGACCCGGACGCTCTGGCGCCGCCCCACCAGGAAACGTCTCTCGCCATCTTACCGACTGTTGCATCCACCGCTCACCAAGACCGGCCTCATGCCCGTCACCTGCGCTCGGGCTCGTGAGACCCTGCCCAGGATAGTTGTGCACCTTCCCCGGGTCTGGTTTCGCCGACGCCCAGGTGCTGGCATTGGTTAAATTGAATTCGATAACTGCGTTTCCACTCTTATCATAGCCCAACAGGTTCCATGTCATATCGTATGACCCCATGAATGCCTGCTCAATAGGCATTCCCATATGACCATTCGTCAGAACAGACAAGCCGTTGTCAATGGCCGCCTCTCTGCGCTGATCAGGCGACTGGGAAAGGTAATGGAAGTGGACCGGCCCCGCCGTCTGACCATTTGCGATCGCAGCAGCGATATCCTGCCGAGCCTGCTCGACGCTGTCCAGCTTGCGGATTCCCTCTGTGAATGGATCCCCATCCCGGAAATACTCAACGGACTTGTTCTCAGCAGGGCAGCCATAGTTGACGTTCCGGCACGCCGCCATTTGGGGGAAGCCGGAGACAAACCCGATGAGCCATTTCGCGCCAAGACCGTAGGATCCGAGGTCGTTCTCCCCAGGAGGGTGACAGTACTCTGGCGTCGCAGTAGAACAGGTGGGCGGGGCCACGCCTCCCCCTCCGCCACCGCCGTCACTGGTGACGACGTGTCCGTCGACTTCAATCATTGAAATCGGGTTGCCTCCGCCGAAGGCGTAGCGGTTGCCGGTGAAGGGGTTGAGGCCGAGGTTCATGTCGGCGAGTGCACCGTTGTAGCTGTCGCGGGACAGGAACCGGTTCAAGCCGGGGCTGTAGTCGCGGAAGCCCATGTCGTACGAGCCGGAAGCCTGATCCCACCGCTTGGCGTTGAACCGGTAGGCGTTGTACGGCTCCTTGGTGGGGTCCGCGGCGTCGGGCTTGTCGATGCCGGTGAACTCGGCCTCGTTGTCCTTCCCGTACGCGGTGTAGCCGTAGGTGGCCTTCGTGTTGCCGGTCGCGTCGGTCAGCTGCTCGACGTCGGTGTGCGGGTTGTACCCGTAGTACGCCTGCTCCTCGGTGCCGTCATCCTTGTGCGTGATCTGCGACAGCCGCTGACCCCAGGGCGAGTACTGGTAGGACTTGGTGAGTTCTCCGGCCACCTCCTCGTCGAGTACCTCGGATGACAGGCCCAGGTAGTTGAAGGTGGTGGTCTTCTCCTTCGCACCGCCGGCGTCGGTTGTCTTCGTCGCGGTGCGGTCCAGTGGATCGTAGGTGTACCTCGTGACGGTGGTGCTGGTACCGACCTTCTTGCGGTTTTCGGTGATGTGGTCAAATCCGTCGTACAGGTTCTTCTCGATCACCTGACCCGCGGCGGTCACCGTGTCTAGGCGGCCGAACGGGTCGTAGTTGTACGACGAGGTCGACCCACCTGTGGTAACGGTCAGCAACCGGTTGCGGTCGTAGTTGAAGGTGGTCGTCGCGCCCTTGATCGTCTGGGTGATGACGTTGTTGTTGGCGTCGTGGATGTAGGTTTCCGTGTCGGCGCCGTCACCGGTCCTGGCCAGTTGCGCGAGGCGGTCACGCGGGTCGTAGGTGTAGTCACTGGTCGTGTTCAGGTACGCCGAGTTATTGTCGGCGTTCATCTTCTTCGCGACGTCCCGCGTGCGGTTGCCGTTCAGGTCGTAGGTGAAGGTGTGCTCCGACACCAGCGTCCCGTTCGACTTCTTCTCGAACTGGGTTCGTAGCAGGCCGTCGAGGTAGTAGGAGTACTCGACGGTGTTGCCGTTGCCCTTGGTCTCCTTCTTCTTCTCACCCCGGTCGGTGTAGGTGAAGGTGGTCGTCTTCTTCCCGGGGTCGGTGGCGGACTTGCCGTTGACCACCGTCGACACCAGGTCACGCTCGTCGTAGCCGTAGCTGGCGTACTGCTTGTCGTGCTCGGTGGTCAGCGGCGCGCTGTTCTCGTTGTACGTGAGCTCGGTGCTGTTCTTGACCGTCCCCGACTTGCGCTCGATGACCTTGTCGACCTGGTTCAAACCGGTGTAGGTAACCGAGTACGTGTCGACCCGGGCACCGGGCGACGAGTCGGTGATGGTTTCCAGGTTGCCGTTCGGGTCGTACCGGTAGGCGTAGTCGACCTTCTCGTTGTCGGTCACACCGGTGTTGTCCCGCACCACCTTCACCGCGTCCGCGACGACCGTGCCTGTCGCCTGGTCGGACAGCGACACCGTGTGGCTGTTGCCCTCGGTGAGGCTGTACGAGCCGAGGCTCACCCACGTCCCGGCGTTGGCGGATTGGTTGACCGTCTTCACCGTGTCCCCGCCACCGTGCTTGACGGTGTATCGAGCGTCCGTGGCGGCGCCGGACACCTGCGGGTAGCGGGCGAACACCTCGTACGTGCCGGCCTGCGGCACGTTGAGCTGCCAGGTGAAGGTGTCCGTGCCGGTGCCCGCCGGCCGGGTGGCGTAGTTCGGGCCGTACTTGTTCCCGGCCGTGGTCGCGGCCGTCCAGGTGCCGGTGGTGGTGACGTTGTTGAAATCGGAGTTGTCCACCAGCACCACGTGCTTGCCGACCGGCACGCCGTCGTCCGTGCGGGAAGCCAGCTTGCCGTCCGGGAAGTACGACCAGGTCATCGTCCGGTTCGACGACCCACCCGCCGACGTCACCGTCCGCGCCGTCTGCGCGCCGAGCTTGTTGTAGTCGTACGTCGTGACGATGTCCCACGGATCGCTGCTGGACTTGGTCCAGCCGTTGTCGAAGTACGAGTACGTGGTGTCGTTGCGAACCGACTCACCCGCCGACGGCGGCATGCTGACCTTCGCCAGCCGGCCCACGTCGTCGTAGTGGTAGGTGGTGACGTCCGCGGTCTTGTAACGGGCGTCGTCCTTGTCGTACGCGGTGCGGGTCTCCTTCACCCGGTTCAGTTCGTCGTAGACGGTGACCGTGGCGAAGTCGTCCGGGTCGTCCGTGGTGGCGACTCCCCGCGGGCTGATGACCCGCGTCTGGTTGCCGACCTCGTCGTACTCGTACTTGGTCGTCCGGTAGGTGATGTCGCCGTTGTCGTTCTTGTGCGGCACCTTCACCTCGGTCGGCTTGCCCCGCCGGTCGAGGGTCACCTCGGTCGTGTTGCCGAGCTGGTCGGTGGTCGCGGTGACGAGACCGTCCCGGTCGTACCGGCTGGTGGTGAACTTGCCGATGGCGTCGGTGACCTTGGTGACCCGGTGCGCCCAGTCATAGTCGTAGAGGGTCGTGTAGTCGGAGGTCGATGCCGACGCGTTCTTGCGCGGGTCGACCACCTTCTTCACGTTGCCGACGTTGTCGTACTCGTAGGTGATGCGGTGCCCCTCGGCGTTTGTGACGCTGGTCGGCTGGTAGATCTCGTCGTAGGCGTTGCTGGTGACGAAGTCGCCGGCCACCGTGGTCAGGTTGCCCTTCGGCTCGGTGGTGGTCAGCGGGTTGCCGACCTTGTCGTAGGTGAAGGACGTCTTCCGCTCCGGGTCACCCGCCACGTCGACCGGCGCCAGCGTGTAGGTCAGCTGGTCCGCCTTGTCGTACGACGCGGTGGTGTACGCGCCGTTCGGGGCGTACGACTTGACGACGTTGTCGTTTAGGTCGTATTCCGGGGCCGGGGTGACGACGAAGTCACCGGCCGCCTGGTCCTTCGGTACCCGGTTCTCCAGCGGGCGGCCGAACGTGTCGTACGCCTGCGTGGTCTCCTTCTCGTACGCGTCGATGACCTTCGTGACCTGGCCGCGCACGTCGTAGACGAACTCTGTCTCCTTCAGCTTCGCGTCGATGATCTTCTGTGGGTAGCCGTTGTCGTCGAACAGGTCGTTCTTGGTGGTGTTGCCGTTGGCGTCGGTCGCCGTCAGCATCTGGCCCCACGCGTCGTAGGTGTAGGAGGTCTTGTAGTCCTCCGGGTCCGACGTCGTGTTGCCGATCGGGTCGATTACCCAGGCGAGGTCACCGTCGGCCTCGTAGCCGAAGGTGTGCTTGCGCCCCTCCGGGCTGGTCTTCTCGGTGAGGTCGGCGACGTAACCGTTGAGCTGGCGCTGGTAGGTCAGCACCGTGCCCGAGGTGCCGTTCTTGACCGCCTCCGCGTCCTTGATCTCGGTCGGGTAGCCGGTCTTGGCGTCGTACGCCCAGGTCGAGACCGCGCCGTTGGCCTCCTCCAGCCGGGTGACGTTGTGGTCGTCGTCCCAGCCGAGCTTGGTGGTCTCGTTCTTCGCGTTTGTGGTCTGGACCGGGCGGCCGTAGCCGTCCATCCGGTACGCCGTCGCGTGGTTCTCCGCGTCGGTGACAGTTGTGTCGATGTTGTTGCCCTGCGGCCCGTCCGGGTCGGTGTAGGCGAACTGGGTCGGGTGCCCGAGCCGGTCGGTGTAGGACTTGGTGGTCCAGTGCCACTTCGGGTCGTCGCCGGTCTGCGGGTAGTTGTAGACCAGGTTGGTCGCGTTGGCGCGCGGGTCGGTGACCTTGACCAGCTTGACGTTCTTGTTGCCCTGGGTCATGTCGTAGGCGAACTTGAACGTCTTCGGCGCGCCGTTGGTGGAGCCGGCGCCGTCGATCAGCTCACCGAGCAGGCCCTTGTCGGTGTAGGTGAAGGTGAGCTTGCGGCCCGAGATGTCGGTGATCTGCGAGATCTTGTCGATGATGTGCGGGTTGGTCAGGTTGGTCGCACCGGAGACCCGGGTCCAGGTGGAGTCGTCGATGTAGTCGAACGTCTGACCCTTGGCGTGGTAGCTGACGGTCAGCGTCTGCCGGCCGGTCGGGTCGGTGATGTACTTCAGGAACTTGGTCGGCTTGTTGTTGGACTTGCGCTCCTCGTACACGAAGCGCATCTCGTTGCCGTTGTTGTCCACCACGCTGGACAGGAAGCCCTCGCAGTCGTAGAAGAACTGCGTCCGGTCCGGCTTGGTGAGCACCCAGGCCCTCGGCTCCTGCGTGTTGGGTTTGCAGTCGACCGGGGTGTGCTTCTGCAGGTAGAGATGCACGCCCTTCGGGCTCTTCCACTCGTTCGCGGCGGCGTCCCAGGTGAACCAGTGGCTGGTGCCGTCGCCGTCGGTCAGGGTGACCTTCGTCGGGTTCGGGTTGGGGTGGAAGTCCAGCGGAGTGCCCAGCCGGCCCAACGATGACGCCTGCAGGGACCAGCCGAAGCCGGCGACCGTGTCGGAGGTGTCCAGCGAGTTGTACGCCAGCCGCACGAACGTCGACAGACCCCGCGACGGGTTGGTGAACGCGTTGTACGACCAGACGGTGTTGCCGGCGTACAGGTTGTTCATCACGGTGGAGCCGGCACCGGTGTTCTTGCCCGCGTACGAGTAGAACTTCTCCAGGCCGAGCTGGTCGGAGGTCGGCTCCTCGACCGCCACGTTCTGCGGCAGCGCCTCGATCGGCGTGGTCTCCGACAGCTTCTTGCCGGTGAGCTTGTTGCGCAGTTCCCACTGGAGTACGTAGGGCGTGCGCTTGCTCCCCTCCGTCGACGACGGCGGGGCCTTCACCTGGGCGGCGACGTCCACCGTGCCGCCGGCCGGCACGTTCTTCGGCAGCGGCGTGCGTAGCTCGAAGCTCGCGTCGGCACCGTCGGTGACACCGTCGGCGCGCTTCCAGTCGTACGACAGCTCCCAGTCGCTGGTGTTCCAGGCCGCGAGCGTCGGGTTCGACACGGTCACCGGCAGCGTGTACGTGGTGTTCGGCGTGAGCACCTGCGGGGTCGAGGCGGCGTAGTACGTCGACTCGGCGGTCTGCTCGAGGTAGGTGACCTCAAGCGTCGGCCGCAGCATCGGCTCGGCGCCCTCGGAGGAGAGCAGCATCGCCCGGGCGGTCTGGTTGGCCTCGTCGCGCTGGCGCAGCAGCAGGCCGTAGTTGCTGGCCGGGGTCTTCACCCAGCCGTCGACGGCGGCGGTGACGTCCCAGGTCTCCCACTCGGGGTCATTGGTGAAGCCGTTGAAGCTCGCCTTCCAGGCGGCGTCGTAGTCACCGCCCGGCGTGGTCCAGGCGTTCACCCCGTCGTAGCTGTTCCACGTCGCCTTCGTCTCGTTGAAGGCGCGCTTGAGCTTGTAGACATCGACGTACTCGTCGGTGTCCGTGCCGGGGAACAAGGCGTTGTTGTACATCCGCAGCTCGGCGCCGACGACCCTGGCGTCGGTCGGGATGCCGGTCAGCGTCGGGAACTTCACCACACCCCGGGAGTCCCCGTAGTACGGCGAGTTGTTGCCCGGGCTGACGTAGGGGTCTCCGTCGTAGACGTCGACGTTCTCCGTCGGCCGCGCCGCGGAGAGCGTGGTGTCGATGACGCCGTTCGAGCCGGTCGCGTCGGTCGCCGCGGTCCGGTAGATCCGGGTGATCTGGCCGGCCTTCGGCAGCATCGCCGGCTGCGTCGGCCCGGCGAGCAACTGCCCGTCGCGGGTCTTCACCGCGACCATGTAGTAGAAGAACTTGCGGGCCATCGGGTCGGTGTTGTCGGCCGCCGTCGGCTCCGCGGTGGTGTCCTGATAGGTCCGCGTGCCCGACGAAACCGGGGCGATCAACGTCGCCGCCGACGGGGTGAAGTTCTGGTGCACGCTGCGATGTACCTGGTACTCGGTGATGTCGTCGCTGGTCGCCGTCGACGGGTCGACGTACGCCGGCCAGGACAGCACCGCGCCGGTCGAGGTGATCGTGGTCGGCGGGTCCACCGAAACGCCCGGCCGCCCGTAGGTGACGACCAGCTTCGGCAGGTTGTAGTCCCGCCGGTCGTTCGCGTACGCGTACTCCGACGCCTCGTAGATCGGGCCACCCCGGTCCTTGGTGGCCTCGTCCAGGGCCTTGATCATGAAGCCGTGGTTCGAGTGCGTCCCGTTCACCCAGTCCTGCACCAGGTTGCGGACCGGGAACGACGTCCACACGCTCGACTTGGCGTTCTTCTTGACCGCACCGGCCTTGGTGAAGCGCACCGCGTCGGCGTTCGCCGACGTGCCCGGAACGCCGTTGAGGACCACCTTGCCGGTGGTGCCGGCCACGAACGGGTGGGTGCCGAGGGTGACCCACCTACCCGCGCTGTCGGGCGTCGTCTGGTCGACGGTGTAGGCCTTCGAGCCGCCGCTGTGGTGCACTGTGTACTTCGCGTTCGTGGGCCGGTCGAAGGCGCCGACGTAGTGCACCTCCACCTGGTAGTCGCCCGCCTCGGTGATGGTGGGCACCCAGGTGTGGGTGTCCGACGAGCTGCCGCTGCCGTGGTAGCGGTAGTCGCCGTTGACCGCCTTCGGCGTCAGCGTGGCGTTGCCGGAGTACGGCCACGAACCGACCACCGACGTGCCGGAGTCCCCGTCGTCCTTGGTCACCACATTGCCGGCCGGGGCGCCCGCGATGTTGCCATTCATGTTCGCCCAGTTGGCGGTCTCCTCGGACCAGGCCGTCGTGACCCGCCGCGCCTCCATCGGCACGTCGTAGGCCCACTGGGTGTGGGTCTGCGAGTAGTACAGCTGCAGCTGCGCGTCGTCGATCGGCGTGTTCGCCGGAATGGTGCCGAGGTTGAACTTGAGCAGCGACCGCCAGGTGTGGGTCGCCTCGGTGCCCACCTTCAACTGGTAGGTGTCGTTGTAGTTCCTGGTCGTGTTCCCCGAGTAGATCTGCACGTCCTGCGCGTCGGCGGGGACGGGCTGGATCTTGATCGTCGGGTCGATGACCACCGGGTAGACGCGCGCCGGGTCGGCGAGCCAGCCGGCGTCGGCGGTCACCGTGATGGTCGAGGCGCCGCCGAACTGGGTCACCGTCTGGGTGACCTTGTCGCTCCACACCTTGCCATGCGGGGACGACCTGTCGTCCTTGTCGTCGTACATGAACGGCGCCGGCATCACGTAGACCGGCGCACCGCCACTCGCCCGCACGAAGGCGATCGAGCCGTCGTCCCGCTGCTGCGCGGTCAGGCCGGCGGTCTCCAGAGTGAACGTGTACGACGCCGGGCCGCTCGGAGCCTTGCGCAGAACGATCTTCTCCTTGAGCGCGGTCGCGGTGACGTCGTAGACGACGTCGGCGCCGTCGGCGATGCCCGGGTAGGTGACCGTCGAGCCACTGACCTTCGGCGTCACGTCCTTCGCAGCGCCGGCCAGGCCCAGCTCGATGCTGCGCCCGTCCCGTTCGAAGCGGACCAGTTCGTCGGAGCTGTCACCGAACAGGCTGGTGAAGGTGTTGCTGAGGTTGCCCTGGACGTAGCCCTTCTCGGTGGTCGGGCGGACCTTGGTGTCGACGGGCTGGAAGCGGCCCTTGGCGTCCTTGTAGTGCAGCGGCACCGCGGAGATCTCCGCCTGCGTCCGCCCGTCGGAGAGCTGGTAGACGCGGGCGTTCGCGGTCCGCTTGCCGGTCAACTCCCGGACCCGCTTCTGCGGCGGCCATGCCTTGGCCGGTAGCGCCTTCTCGTGGACCGTCAGCCCGGCGCTGACCACCTCGGGCTTGGTGCGCCCGGTACCTCCGTCGACCAGGTCCCGCGCAGCGCCGCCGATGCGCTCCAGCAGGCCCGGCCCATCGTCGGAACTCGCTGCCGGGTCGGGTCGGTCATAGGTCAGCAGCTGCGTCCCGCCGACGGTGCTGCCCACCAGCGTGACCGCCAGGACCGCGATCAGCGGTCCCCGTAGTCTTCTCTTCACCCGTCACCCTCCGATCAAGGGCCAATACGACGGGTAGAAGCTAGGTAGGGTCGATACATCCCGGGCTATCGATCAGATAGCGATGCGTCCGAGCTTTCCGCGCGTCCGGTCGCCCCTCGAAGCGAGGATTGCGCGGACGCTTTGCGGCGGGCGGCCAAACGCCGCTCAGAAGTGGTGGAGCAGGTCCGGGAAGGCGGCGAGGCGCAGCAATCCCGCGTCCGCCAGGTCCAGCTCGTCGTGCTCCAGCACCCAGGTGTTCTCGTTGGGGATGAACACGGCGTTCATGCCAGCCGCCCGGGCCGGGGCGATGTCGGACTTCGGGGAGTTGCCGATCATCCAGGCCCCCGCCGGGTCGAAGCCGTGTTCCCTTGCCAGCCACCGGTAGGTGTCCACATTCTTCTCCGGCACGATGTGCGCAGCCCGGAAGTGGTGCAACAATCCGCAGGCGTCCAGCTTGCGCTGCTGCTCCTCCCGCTCGCCCTTGGTCAGCAGCAGCAGCTCGTGCCGGCCGGCCAACTCGTCCAGGGCGTCGGCCACCCCCGGCATCAGCTCGACCTGGTGGGTCACCAGCGCCACCGCCAGCTCGTCGATCTCACGGCGCTCCGCCTCGGTCGCCGGACGCTGACGCAGCCGTTCCAGACACTCCCGCAGACTGCGCAGGAAGACCTTGCTGCCGTACCCGTGGGTGACAGCGTTGGCCCGCTCGATGTCGTCGAGCACGGTCCGCAGCTGCGCCCGGTCGAGGGTGGGATGGTCCAACCACTCCAGGAAGTCGTCGATCACCCGCTCGAACACGACGTTGTTCTCCCAGAGGGTGTCGTCGGCGTCGAAGACCAGCACCCGACCCGGCTCGATGGCTGCCGCACGCATCACCTCGCGGACTCTAGGCGAACCGGCGCACGTCCGACGACCCGATAACCGGGGACCCGTCCTTGATCGTCTGCATTCCAGTGACCGTCGTGCCGTCGTGTCGAGTCACTGGAATGCAGACGATCATCGGCTCAGGCCGGGGTGAAGACCACCCGCGAGCGGATCCGCCGGAAGCCGGTCCGCTCCAGCTCCGCCACCACCGCCACCCGGTGCGCGTCCGCGTCGGCGACCACCTCGTACGCCCCGCCGGCAGCCAACGCCGCGACAGAGTCGGCCAACAGCTCGCCCAATGCCGTACCGCCCCGCACCGTGTCGTCCCGCAGCGCGTCGCCCTGCACCGTTTCGCCCAGTAGGCCGAGGTAGGCGATCATCGGGAAGCAGGCGTCGGCCGTCGGTCCCGCCAGGCCCACCGGTTCGTCACCGTCGAGGGCGACGCGCCAGTTGCCTGGCGGCGTACCGGTCAACCAGCCAAGCGGGTCGCGGGCCAGGTCCACCCCGGCGACCACCCGGGCGGTCTCGGCACCGGTCAGCACGACCGGTTCACCGATCCGGGCCACCAGCGCGTCGATCTCCGCGGCGTCGGCGGCGGGACGGAACGAGAACCGGCCGGACGGAGCTGGCAGCGGGCCACCCGCCCAACTGAACCTGAGCCGCTCTCCCCGCTCGACCAGTCCCGCGAGCCGGGCCGCCGCCATCGCCGCCTCGGCGACGGACCGCACCTCGGGTTGCCGACGCCAGTACGCCGGCAGAGCCGCGTGGTACACCTTCGGGCCGCCCAGCGCGTCGTGCGCGGCCCGCAGCAACGCAGCACCGATCTCCGGCGCCGTACCGACTGGCCGCGTTGGGTCGACCAGCCGCGCGGTATCGACCGACCCGGCTGGGTCGGCCGACCGTGCCGCATCGGCGGACGGCCTGGGGCCCAGGTCGAACCGTTCCAGCCACGGTTCGCCGACGGATCCGGGTGGCAGCAGCCACGCGGCGCGACCCACCACCCGGCCGGCGCGCAGGGCGATCCAGGTGTGCTCCGGCCGGTAGCCGCCACCGGCGATCCCGTCGGCGTAGCTGATCTGTCGCAGTTGCGGCAACGGGTCGGGCATCGAGTCGAACAGTTCTTCCTCGCCCGCGACGAGCGGGCGGATGACCAGATCGGTCATGGCAGATCCTCCGGGGACAGCGACGCCCCGGGTCAGATCCGCGTGGACGCCGGGCCGCGGACGGGGCGCAGAACATCGGACATTGTTCTGACCTCCTCTCCCACTCGACGGCGTGCCAGCGAACCTACGACCCCACCCCACCGCCCGCAACCACACCCCACCCCGACCCGACCCCAACCCGTTGGGCCGGGCGGGGGTGGGGTGGGTCAGTGGGGGGTGAAGAGGTCGGTGCTGAGGACGTGTTCGCGGTGGTCCTGGGTGTCGGGGCGTAGGCGACCGCCGCGGGTGAGCATCACCATGCCGTGCAGCAGGCTCCAGCCCAGCTCGGCGAGGATGTCGGGGTCGCGGCCGGCGGCCAACGGCGTCAGCGCGGTGCGCAGTTCGCCGAAGGTGGCCGCGACCGTCTCGGGGACCTGCTCCACACCGAGGGTCAACTCCGGCGTGTGGGCGAACATCGCGTCGTAGACCTCCGGATTGGCGTACGCGAAATCCAGGTAGGCCGCCAGCACCGCCGGCCAGACCTCCGCCGGGCGCTCGACCGCGGTGCGGGCCCCGGTCAGCGCGGCGGCCAGGTCGGCGAAGCCGCGCACCGCGACGGCGGCGACCACCGCGTCCCGGTCGGCGAAGCGTTGGTAGAGGGCACCGAGGTCGACGTCGGCGCGTTCGGCGAGCCGGCGGGTGGTCACCGCGGCCAGGCCCTCCGCCTCGGCCAACTGCCAGGCGGTGGTGACGATGGCGTCACCGTCCCGCCCGGTGCCTGGTTCGTCTGCTCCGGACACGCCGCTGATGCTAGCCCCGCTCCACGCAGGGTCATTCGGTCGCGACGGATTGGCGACTGAAGGGAGGTCTGCCAGGAGACCGTCAGCGGCGCAGGGTGAGGATGAGGTCGGCGACCAGGGCGGTCCAGCCCGTCTGGTGCCAGGCACCCAGGCCGGCGCCGTTGTCGCCGTGGAAGTACTCCGGGAACGCGATCAGGTCACGCCAGTCCGGGTGGGTCTGAAAGAGCTGCGCCGCACCGTAGATCGGTCGGCGGCCCCAGCCGTCGCGGGTGAACAGCGCGATCAGCCGGGCCGACAGGTCGTCGGCGATCTCGTCGAGGGTCTTCTTCACCCCGGAACGGGTCGGATACTCCACCTGGAGGTCGTCGCCGAAGAACGCGGCGTAGTCCCGCAACGCGCTGATCAGCAGGAAGTTCGTCGGCATCCAGATCGGGCCGCGCCAGTTGGAGTTGCCACCGAACAGACCGCTTGTCGACTCTGCGGGCTCGTAGCCGACGCAGAACTCCTGCCCACCGAGGGTCACCGCGAACGGCTTGTCCAGGTGGGCACGGGACAGCGTACGCAGCCCGTACTCGGAGAGGAACTCGTCGGTGTCCAGCATCCGGGCGAGCAGCCGCACCACCTGCTCCGGGCCGCACATGGACAGCAGCCGCTGCTGCCGCCCGTCCGGGCCGAGCCGCCGCGCGCCGACCACCGAGGCGTACTCGGGCCGGTTGGTCAGGAACCAGCGCAGTCGGGCACCCAGTTCGGGCAGCCGGTGCAGGGTCCGCGCGGTCAGTCGGGTCACCGCGGCCAGCGGCAGCAGGCCCACCACCGAGCGCACCTTCAACGGCACCTGCGTGCCGTCGGCCAGCCGCAGCACGTCGTAGAAGAACGCGTCCTCGTCGTCCCACAACCCCTGGTCGTACGCGGCCGCCGCGATGTAGGCGAAGTGTTCGAAGAACTTCGTCGCGGTGTCCACCCAGGTGCGGTCGTGCTCGGCCAGCACGATGGCGATGTCCAGCAGGTTGAGCGCGTACATCGCCATCCAGCCGGTGCCGTCGGACTGCTCCAGCACCCCGGCCACCGGCAGCGCCGCCGAGCGGTCGAACGGGCCGACGTTGTCCAGCCCGAGGAACCCGCCCTCGAAGACATTGTTGCCGCCGGTGTCCTTGCGGTTGACCCACCAGGTGAAGTTCATCAGCAGCTTGTGCATCATCCGGGCCAGGAAGTCGTGGTCCCGGCTGCCGTCGATCTCGAACACCTTCAACGCCGCCCAGGCGTGCACCGGCGGGTTGACGTCGCCGAAGGCCCACTCGTACGCCGGAATCTGCCCGTTGGGGTGCAGGTACCACTCACGCAGCAGGAGCAGCAACTGCTCCTTGGCGAAGCCGGGGTCGACCCGGGCGATGCTCACACAGTGGAAGGCCAGGTCCCAGGCGGCGTACCACGGGTACTCCCACGGGTCGGGCATGGAGATCACGTCGAAGCTGGTCATGTGCCACCAGTGGCTGTTGCGCCCGTGCCGGCGACCGGCCGGCGGGTTCGAGCCGGGGTCGCCGTCCAGCCACCGTTTGACGTCGAAGTGGTAGAACTGCTTGCCCCACATCAGCCCGGCGATGGCCTGCCGGGCGATCAACGCCTCGTCGACGCTGGCCTTGGCCGGGATGACCGCGTCGAAGAACCGGTTCGCCTCGGCGCGACGGGCCCACACCACCGCGTCGAAGCCGTCGCCCAGCTCGGCCGGCGGCGGCTCGCCGCCGCCGGGCGGCGGGGCCGTGCGGGTCAGCCGCAGCCGGATCCGCCGTTGCTCGCCGGCCGGCACGTCCAGCACGTAGTGCAGCGCACCCTTGGTGCCCTCCAACTGCGGGTTGACCGTCTCCGCACCGTCGACCACATGGTCGTTGATGCCGTCCTTCGGGTACGGGGTACGACTCGGCAGCCCCCACAGCCGCTCGGCGTTGGTGTCGTTGTCGCAGAGCAGCGGCGTCGGGTCGCCGTCGCCTTCGAGCATGATCTGACCGAGCACCCAGTGCTCGCCGACCAACCGCCGCCCGGCCCCGACGATCCGGGGCACCCGGTCACCGCCGGGCAGCCCCCACGCCCAGGTGTTGCGGAACCACAGGTGCGGCAGCACGTGCAGCCGGTCGGCTTCCTCGCCGCGGTTGGCCACGGTCACCACGATGCACATGTCGGTCGGGCCGGCCTTGGCGTAGTCGACGGTCACCGCCCAGTACCGGTCGTCGTCGAAGATGCCGGTGTCGACCAGCTCGTACTCCGTATCGTCCCGGCCACGCAGGCCGTTGACCGCGACCAGCTCGTCGTACGGGAACGCGGCCTGCGGGTAGTGGTAGCGCCACCGCATCCAGGAGTGGGTGGGCGTGGAGTCCTCGTACCACCAGTACTCCTTGGCGTCCTCGCCGTGGTTGCCGCCGTCGCCACCGAGGCCGAACATCCGCTCCTTGATGATCGGATCGCGTCCGTTCCACAGCGCGAGAGCGAAACAGAACGTCTGCCGGTCGTCACACACGCCCGCCATGCCGTCCTCGGACCACCGGTAGGCTCGGGAGCGCGCATGGTCGTGGGGAAAGTAGTCCCAGGCCGTGCCGTGCTCGCTGTAGTCCTCCCGTACCGTCCCCCACGCCCGCTCGGACAGATAGGGACCCCATGCGCGCCAGTCCTGCTCCCCGGCATCGGCCTGGGCGAGCCGGATCCGCTCGACGTCGGGGGCCGGCGCGGAGGACGAACTGTCAGTGATCACCTGAACATCTTCGACGCCGCCGGGGTACTTCACCACAGCGGCCATTGTCGTCGTGTCGTGTTACACCTCGCCGCCGTGGAGGAAAGTTGATCGAGATTCGCTACGGTTCGCAGGTCTGCGGCGAGCTGACCAGTGCCGCCAGCCGCGAGTGGCTGGTGCCCGACGGCCTCGGCGGGTACGCCATGGGCACCGTCGCCGGTCTGCGCACCCGCCGCTACCACGGGCTGCTGGTGATCCCGGGTGAAACCCCGGCCTCCCGCAAGGTGGGACTGGTCAGCCTCGATCCGGCCGTGCTGCTGCCATCTGGTGCCCGGGTGCGCCTGGGCGCGCACGAGTGGGCCTCCGGCGATGTGGACCCGCGCGGCTTCGAGCTGCTGGAACGCTTCGACCTGACCGACGGGCTGCCACGCTGGCGGTGGCGGGTCGGCGATGTGGTGATCGAGCGGGAGCTGGCCATGCTGCCCGGCCGGTCCTGCGTGGCGATGGTGCACCGGCTGGTCAGCGGTGGTCCGGTCGAGCTGGAGCTGGCCGCCGCCTGCACCTGGCGGGACGCGCACGGCGAGCGACGCGGCGACGGGCCGCCGCTGCGGATGGACCCGGTCGACGGCGGCGCGGTGATCGAGGAGGCGTACCGGCTGGCCGGGCCCGGCTGGTCACCGCAGGGCCACTGGTGGCGGGGCGTGTACCACCGCGAGGAGGCGGCGCGGGGCCTGCACCCGGAGGAGGACCTGTGGTACGCGGGCCAGTTCCACGACACCCTGCACCGCCCCGGCGACACGCTGTCGGTGCTGGCCTGGGCCACGGACCTGGAGCAGGAACCGCCGCCGGGCCCGCAGGTGGTGGCGGCGGCGCGGCAACGCAACCGGCAGGTGGTCGCGGCGGCCAGGCCGGCCGACGCGGTCGAGGCGACCCTGGCGCTCGCCGCCGACGCGTTCGTCGTACGGACCGCCACCGGACCGGACGTGGTGGCCGGTTACCCGTGGTTCGGCGCCTGGTCACGAGACACGATGATCTCGTACGAGGGGCTTTTCCTGCGCACCGGCCGGGCCGACCTCGGTCGTGAGCTGCTGCGCTCGTACGCGGCGACGCTGTCGGAGGGGATGCTGGCCAACACCGCCGACACCGGACGGGTCGAGTACAACACCGTCGACGGCACGTTGTGGTTCCTGCACGCGGTCAGCCGGCACGTCACCGTCACCGGTGACACCGACCTCGGCGACCAGCTGCTGCCGGCGCTGCGCGCGGTGATCGACGCCCACATGGCCGGTACCCGGTACGGCATCGCCGTCGACCCGGCCGACGGGCTGCTCACCTGCGGTGCCCCCGGTGCCGCGCTGACCTGGATGGACGCCCGGGTGTACGGGGTGCCGGTCACCCCGCGGCACGGCAAGCCGGTCGAGGTCAACGCCCTGTGGATCAACGGGGTGGCCGGCGTCGCAGAACTAGCCGAACTGGCCGGGCAGGACGCCGACGGGCTGCACCGGCTGCACGAGCGGGCGGTCAAGGCGTTCCGGGACCGGTTTCCCACCCCGGCCGGCTGGCTGCACGACGTGGTCGACGCGCCCGCGCCGGCGTACCCGCTCGGTGGTGCGGCCCACCACGACGACGATCTGCTGCGCCCCAACCAGCTGCTGGCCTGGTCGTTGCCGTTCGCGCCGATGAAGCCGGATGCTCCGGCGCTGGGGCACCTCGGCGCCGGGCTGCTCACCCCGCTCGGCCCGCGCAGCCTCTCCCCCGACTGTCCCGGCTTCCTCGGCCGGCACCGGGGCGGGCCGGCCGAGCGGGACACCGCGTACCACCAGGGCACGGTCTGGCCGTGGCTGATCGGCCCGTACGCCGACGCCGTCCGGCGGGCCGGTCTGCCGGTCGACGACCTGTTCACCGGCCTGGAGGCGCACCTGAGCGAGTACGGCCTCGGCTCGGTGAGCGAGACCGCCGACGGTACGGCCCCGCACACCGCCACCGGGTGTCCCTTCCAGGCGTGGTCGGTCGCGGAGCTGCTGCGCGTCCGCCGGTAGCGCTTTACACCCCCGCAACGGTTACGTCTCCGCTGGTTAGCCAGGTACGACCAGGATTGGTCCCGATCCGGCCGCAACGCGAACGCCACCCGTCAGGGGGCTTCCCAGGGGTGCGCGGAGACAACTCAAAGGGGGCGCGTATGTCACCGAACGCCGACGTGATCGACATCAACCCCGCACGCTCGCAGCGGGTGTTGATGCTGTCGTGGGAGTACCCACCCGTCCTCGTCGGCGGTCTCGGCCGACACGTGCACGCCCTGTCGGTGGCGCTGGCAGCCGCCGGTCACCAGGTCACCGTCGTCACCCGCCACACCGACGGCGCACCGCTGGAGGAATACGTCGACGGCGTCCGCATCATCCGCGCCGCCGAAGACCCCGTCACCTTCCCCCTCGCCACCGACTCACTACTGGCCTGGACCATGGCCTTCAACCACACCCTCACCCGCGCCGCCCTGCGAGCAGCCGCCACCGACACCTACGACATCATCCACGCCCACGACTGGCTCGTCGCCCACACCGCCATCACCCTGCGCGACCACCTCGACCTCCCCCTCGTCACCACCATCCACGCCACCGAAGCCGGCCGACACCAAGGCTGGCTCCCCGAAGACATGAACCGCACCATCCACGGCGTCGAACACTGGCTCAGCAACGCCTCGAACCGGGTCATCGCCTGCTCCGGCTACATGCGCGATCAGGTCATCACGCTGTTCGACACCCCCGGGCACCGCGTCGACGTGGTGCCCAACGGCGTCGACGACCGGGCCTGGCGGGCCCGGCCCCGCGCGGTCGCCTCGGCCCGCGCCCGCTTCGCCGGCGACGGGCCGCTGGTCGGGTACGCCGGTCGACTGGTCTACGAGAAGGGCGTGCAGCACCTGGTCGACGCCGTGCCGAAGCTACGCGCGCGGCATCCCGGGCTGCGGGTGCTGATCGCCGGGGACGGACCCTACCGGGGTGAGTTGGAGGACCGGAGCCGTCAGCTCGGGCTCGCCGACACCGTGCGCTTCGCCGGTTTCCTCGACAACACCCAGTTGCCGGCGGTGCTCGGTGCCACCGATGCGACTGTCGTGCCGAGCCTCTACGAACCCTTCGGCATGGTGGCGTTGGAGGCCGCCGCGGCCGGGGCACCACTGGCCGTGGCCCGCACCGGCGGGCTCGCCGAGATCGTCGAACCGGGCGTCACCGGCGTCACCTTCCCGCACAGCGACCCGTCGGCGCTGGCCGGTGCCGTGGGTCAGCTCCTCGGCGACGAGGTCTTCGCCCGCCGGGTCGCCCGGCAGGCACGCAGCATGGTCGGCCGACGGTACGGCTGGGCCACCATCGCCGCCCGCACCGCCGACACGTACGCCGCCGCCCGCCGCGAGCACACCGCGCCGCAGCCCCGGCGCATCACCGCCGAGCTGCCCGCGTGCCGGCAGACGATCGCCATCCCGGACGGCAACCTCCTCACGGTCGGAGGAGCCGCCTCCTGAATGGCTGCGTCGGATAGGTGATTCCCGATCCGCTGGCTAGGGTCTGTGTCGAGGTCCGCGGTCCGACCGTGGACCTCGACCAGACCCTAGGGGTGTACGCCGGACCACGGCGGATGGGAGAGATGTGCGAGCGGTGATCGCCGGCCGGTACCGGCTGCTCGATCTGGTCGGGCGCGGCGGGATGGGGACGGTCTGGCGGGCCGAGGACGAGCTGCTGCACCGCCAGGTGGCGATCAAGCAGGTGGTGCTGCCGGCCTGGCTCGGCGGCGACGAGTTGGACCAGTCGCGGGCCCGCACGCTGCGTGAGGCGCGTACCGCGGCGCGGCTCAACCACCCCAACGTGGTCCGCGTCTACGACGTGGTCTCCGAGGCCGACGAGCCGTGGATCGTGATGGAGTACGTGCCGTCGCGCACCCTCCAGGACCTCCTCGACGCCGACGGGCCGCTGTCGCCGCAGCGGGCCGCTCGGATCGGTCTGGCGCTGCTGGACGCGCTGCGGGCGGCGCACCACGCCGGGGTGCTGCACCGCGACGTCAAGCCGGCGAACGTGCTCGTCGCCGACGACGGGCGGGTGCTGCTGACCGACTTCGGGTTGGCCGTGTTCGACGGTGGCGATCAGACGATGACCAGGCCCGGCACCATCCTGGGCTCGCCGCAGTACGTCGCCCCGGAGCGGGCCGCCGAGGGGGTGTCCAGTGAACGCGCCGACCTCTGGTCGCTCGGCGCCACGCTGCACGCCGCCGTCGAGGGACGCGCCCCGTACGCCCGCAGCACCGCCATGGCGACGCTGAGCGCGCTGGCCTCCGCACCACCGGACCCGGCACCGCACGCCGGCCCGCTGTCGGCGGTGCTGGCCGGGCTGCTGCGCCGCGACCCCGCGCACCGCACCGACCACGCCGAGACGCGCCGCCGACTGCTGGCCGCGGCCGGTCCCGACCCGGCCGACGAACCCGACCGGTCCGGTGAGGACACTGCTCCCCTGACCACGACCGGATCGTCTCCCGCCGGCACCGCCGCGTCCATCGAGGCTGCTGACGCTCCGGCGATGACCGCCGGCTCGCCCCGCAGGGAGCCGACCCGGCACCCGAGCGCCGACGAGGCGACCCGGCCGTCAGCCGGGCACGACCCGGATCAGACCGGCGGGGACGGCCCGGACCGGACCGGCGGGTCACCGCCACCGACCGCGCCCGCCGGCACCCCGGCGGCGATGCCGGGAACCGGGCAGCGCCGGGAGCCGGTGGCCCGGTCCTGGGCACTGGCGGGGGTCGCCGTGCTGGTCGCCATGGCGGCCGGGATCGGCACCGCACTCACGGTGGTCGGCACCGGCGCGGACCAACCCGACCCGGGGACGCAAAGCCCACAGTCGTACGACGTGGGCGCGCCAGGGCCCGGCGGCTCGTTCCCGCGCGACGGGCGACGCCCGCCCGGCCCGCCGCCGGGCGGCGTCATTCCCCCGCCGCTGCCCTGCGTACGGCCGTGGGTCGACGGTGTCTCGCTGCGCACCGCAGCGCCCCGGCCCGGCGACGGTTTCCGGCCGCCCGCCGGGTGGGTGTGGCATGCCGACGCCGGCGGATTCCAGGTGGCGTTGCCGGCCGACTGGCGGCACTCCCGCGACGACGACGTGGCCTGCTTCCAGGATCCGGCCACCGGTCGCGCGTTCACCGTCGCGGACAGCGCCGACGTCACCACCGAACCGGCCGCCCGGCTCCGGGCGGTGCGGGACCGGGAACTGGCCGACGGCACCCTGCCCGGCTACCAGGAGTTCCACCTCGGCCGGGTCGGCGACGCCATCGAGTGGGAGTTCGGGTGGTTGACGCCGCACGGTGACCGGCTGCGCGCCACGCAGATCGTGCCGGATCCGACGCGGGGCCGTTCCTGGACGTTGGGTTGGATCACACGCGAACACGACTGGGCAGCCGCGGCGAGCGAGCTGGCGACCGTCCGGCTCAGCTTCCGACCGTAGGCCGCGTTGAGACATGCCCTGGCAGACGGCCTCGCGGGACGCCGTTAGTCTCGGACCGTGGAACCGGACCGGCACGACGACACCGACCAGCTGCGAGTCTCCGACCGGGAACGGGAGGAGGTCGTGGAGCTGCTCGGCAAGGCCACGGCCGAGGGCCGGCTGACCCTCGACGAGTACTCCGAGCGGGCCGGCGTCGCCCACGCCGCACAGACCCGCGGCGAACTGGCCCGGGTGACCAGGGACCTGCCCGACGCGACGGCCCGCCCTGCGGCCGGCGCGCTCGCCCCCGCCCCGGAGAAGCTGCTGGCCGTCTTCGGTAACGAGGTACGCAAGGGCGCGTGGCCGGTACCGGAGCGCATCGAGGCCCGAGCGGTCTTCGGTGACTGCCGGATCGAGCTGCACGAGGCCCGGCTGCCCGGGCGGGTGACCCGGATCGACGCCGAGGCTATCTTCGGCAACGTCACGATCGTCGTGGCGGAGGGCACCGATGTCCGGCTCACCGGCAGCGCGATCTTCGGTAGCAAGCAGTCCAAGCTCAGTGGCCCTGTCGCGGCGGGCGCACCGGTGATCGAGGTGCACTGCCGGGCGATCTTCGGGGACGTGACCGTCCGCGCGCCCCGCAAACGCTTGTGGTGACCACGCCCGTCCCATGCCCGACAGATCGGGCCGGCCGACCGTAACACGCTGCCATACTCCCTGGTGGTCGGCCCGGTCCACCGACCAGCTCCGAACGCTGTCTAAAGTAGACGTGGCGGGTGGTCCCCCTGCGGCGTCGCCGCGAACTACAGTGGCGTAGTTTTGGCGCTCAAGATCCCTGGGGAGGGCGAGCCGAGATGATGGGACCGTCGCACGCGCTGTCTGGCGCGGCGGTATGGCTGAGCGGGTCCTGGGCGCTACAGCACTTCTACGACTACGAGCAGTCGCCGTTGGCGTTGGCCGTCGGCACCGCCGTCTGCGCCGGTGGAGCGCTGCTGCCCGATCTCGATCTGTCCGGCAAGGTCACCCGCAACCAGGGTGGCGCGACCGTGGCCCGCACGTTCGGCGTCTTCTCGCTGTTCATCGCCGAGGTGGTGGAGAAGGTCTCGCTGGGCGTCTACTACGCCACCAAGCTCAGCCGCGATCCCAAGCGCAGCAACGGCCACCGCACCCTCACCCACACCATCCCGTTCACGGTGCTGGTGGGTTGGGGTACGACCACGCTGTGCGCGCGGTACGGCAAGTGGGCGGTCATCGGCATCCTGTTCTTCATGATCGGCCTCGCCCTGCGCGGCCTGTTCGACGAGTGGGCCGAGCGCGCGGGCTGGGTCATCGTCACCCTGGTCTCGGCCGGTGCGGCCATGTTCACCGCCGCGAACCTGCCCGGCGACCGGGGCTATCCGATGATCGGACTGGCCGTCGGCGTGGGCTGTTTCGTGCATATCATCGGTGACATGATCACCCGGGCCGGCGTACCGATTCTCTGGCCGATTCCGATCAAGCGCCGGATGTGGACACCGATCAGCCTGCCCGACAAGATCGCCCTGCGGGCCGGCGGCAAGACCGAGATCGTCGTGGTCCGCACCGCACTGACAATCGTGTCCGTGCTGGCCGCGGTCGGGCTGGTCGCTCCCTCGGTACTACAGAAGTTCAACCTCGACCTGTGAGTGTCGAGGCCGTCGACCCGGCGATCGTGGCCGCCGACGCGGCGGTGCCACGATTCTGGCAGGGGCTCGGCCTGCCCGGCCTGGCCGACGTGCACGTGCACTTCCTGCCGCCGAGGCTGCGCCGCCGGGTGTGGGAGTACTTCGAATCGGCGGGCCCGCTGGTGGGGCTGGAGTGGCCGATCCGGTACCGGTGGAGCGACGCCGAACGCGTCGACCACCTCCGTCGGCTGGGGGTACGGGCGTTCAGCGCGCTCGCGTACGCCCACCGCCCCGGCATGGCCGAGCAGTTGAACCGGTGGACGCTGGACTTCGCGCGCGACACCCCCGGATGCCTGCCGTCGGCCACCTTCTTCCCCGAGCCGGCAGCGGCACGCTACGTCGCCGAGGCGATCGACGCCGGCGCCCGGGTGTTCAAGGTGCACCTTCAGGTGGGTGGTTTCGCACCCACCGACCCGGCGTTGGCCCAGGCGTGGGGCCTGCTCACCGAGGCCGGCGTGCCGGTGGTCGTGCATGCCGGGCACGCGCCGGTGGGCACCGCACACACCGGGCCGGACCCGTTCGCCGCGCTGCTCGCCCGGCACCCACGGCTGCCCGCGATCGTCGCCCACCTTGGCGCCCCGGACTATTCCGCCTTCCTGGATCTCGCCGAGCGCCACGATCGGGTGCGGCTGGACACCACCATGGCGTTCACCCCGTTCCTCGACCAGTTCGTGCCCTTCCCGACCGAGGAGCTGCCGCGACTGCGGGAGCTGGGGCTGGCCGGGAAGGTGCTGCTGGGCAGCGACTTCCCCAACATCCCCTACCCGTACGCCGACCAGTTGACCGGTCTGGCCCGGCTCGACCTGGGCGACGACTGGCTGCGGACGGTCTGCTGGCAGGCCGCCGCGGACCTGTTCGACCTGCCCGCGCACTGATCGAGCGGGATCCGACCTCAGTTCGTCACCGCCTATTGACGTGGTCGTAACACCTGACCTACCTTCTGTCGAACCGCCTAGTCGAAGCGCTTCGACAACGCCCCGGGCGTACCGCGAGGAGGTGCCGGATGGCCACCATGCAGGACGTCGCGCGTCGCGCCCAGGTCTCGGTCAGCACCGTGTCGTACGTGCTCACCGGCACCCGACCGATCTCCCAGGCCACCCGGGACAAGGTCCTCGCCGCCATGGCCGAGCTGGACTACCAGCCCAACGCCCTGGCCCGCGGGCTGGCCAGCCGGCGCAGCCGGATCCTCGGGCTGCTGCTGCCGATGGACGAGCGCGGCATCGGCGCCACCGAGACCGCCTTCGTCACCGGCGCGACCGCCGCCGCCGTGGCCGCCGGCTACCACCTGGTGCTCTCCCCGATCGGCGTCGGCGACCTCGACGAGCTGCGCCGACTGGCCAGCCAGCGGATCCTCGACGGCGCGCTGCTGATGGAGGTCCAACTGCACGACCCCCGGGTGGACGTGCTGCGCGAGGCGGGCGTGCCGACGGTACTGATCGGGCGCACCGAGGACCCGACCGGCCTGTCGTACGTCGACATCGACTTCGACCGCACCGTCCGCGCGGCGGTCGACCACCTGGTCGGCCTGGGCCACCGCCGCATCGTCTACGTCAACCACTCGGCCGACACCATCGCCGAGGGTTACGGCCCGGCCCTGCGCACCCGTGACTCGTTCACCGCCGCGATGACCGAGCACGGCCTGGCACCGCTGATGATCCCCGCCGAGGACAGCGCCGCCAGTGGTCGAGCGGCGCTGGCCACCGCGCTGCGAAAGGCGCCCGACCTCACCGCCGTGCTGGCGATGAACGAAAGTGCCGTCTTCGGGCTGCTCGGCGAGTTGTCCACCCGGGGGCTGGGGGTGCCCGACGACGTGTCCGTCGTCTCGATGGTCACCTCTCCGCAGGTCGCCGAGCTGGCCACGCCCGCGTTGACCGCGATGACGTCGCCCGGCTCGGCGCTGGGGCGCATCGCGGTGCAGACGCTGCTGCGGCACGTCGAGGGCGGCGACGGGGAGATCCACCAGGAACTGCTGCCGTGTGTGCTGGAGGTCCGCGGTTCCAGCGGCCCGCCACGTACGCCGGCGGCCAGCACCACCGACCCGGGGCCGGCCGACGACCGGTCGTCCCCGAGTACCGAAGCAGCCCGCCGCCGCGCTGCCACGCGACGACGGGCTTGAAGGAGTACCGGCTCGATACTCACCAGGGAGACTAGCAATGCGACGATTCCGTAGCGTAGCCGTGGCCGCCACGGTCGCGGTGCTCGCGGCGACCAGCCTGGCGGCCTGCGGCGACGACGGTGGCGACAGCGAGGCAAACGTCCTCAAGCTCTGGCACTACGAGAGCGCCAACAGCGCCATGGGCATCGCCTGGGACCGGGCGATCGAGATCTTCAAGGAAGAGCACGAGGGCGTCGAGGTGCGCTTCGAACGTAAGGCGTTCGAGCAGATCCAGCAGAACGCCGGCATGATCATCAACTCGTCCGAGGGGCCGGACGTGATGGAGTACAACAAGGGCAACGCGACCGCCGGGCTGCTCTCCTCGCAGGGCCTGCTCACCGACCTCACCGAGGAGGCGACCGAGCGCGGCTGGGACACCGCGCTCAGTCCCAGCCTCCAGACCACGGCCAGGTACGACAACGGCGTCATGGGCTCCGGCAACTGGTACGGCGTGCCCAACTACGGCGAGTACGTGATGGTCTACTACAACAAGGACCTCTTCGCCGAGCACGGGGTCACGGTGCCGACGACGCTGGCCGAGATGACCGTGGCGATGGACACCTTCGTCGCCAAGGGCGTCACGCCGCTGGGCATGTCCGGCGCCGAGTACCCGGCCGGGCAGCTCTTCTACCAGCTCGCCCTCTCCCGGGCCGACCGGGCCTTCGTCGACAACTACCAGCTCTACGCCAACCCGGTGGACTTCACCGCCGACCCGCTCAAGTACGGCGCCGAGACCTTCGCCGAGTGGGTCGACAAGGGCTACATCGCCAAGGACTCCGCCAGCCTCAAGGCCGAGGACATGGGTACCGGTTTCATCTCCGGCAAGACACCGATGATCGTCTCCGGCAGCTGGTGGTTCGGCCGCTTCAAGAGCGAGATCTCCTTCGACTGGGACACCTTCCTCTTCCCCGGCAACACCCTGCACGCCGGCTCGTCGGGCAACCTGTGGGTGGTCCCGGAGACGAGCAAGGCCAAGAGCCTGGCGTACGACTTCATCGACATCACCATGCGACCGGAGATCCAGGCGTTGATCGGCAACAACGGCGGCGTGCCGGTGGCCAGCGACCCGGCCACGATCAACGACCCGAAGGACCGCAAGCTGATCGAGGACTTCAACACGGTCAGCTCCCAGGACGGCCTGGCCTTCTACCCGGACTGGCCGGTCCCGGGCTACTACGACGTGCTGGTCTCCGGCTTCCAGGGCCTGATCAACCAGTCCAGGTCGCCCGCGCAGGTCCTCGACGCGATCGCCGAGCCGTACCAGGACGGCGTCGCGGAGATCAAGCGCGACTGACGGCGGCCGGGGCAGGCGCGACGTCCGGCGCGCCTGCCCCACCCTGGAAGGACTCCCATGGCATCCCCTGACACGGTCGTCGTCGCACCGGCGACCTCGACACCCCCCTCGGCACGGACCTCCGCGAGCCGGCGACGGCGGTCGCGCTCCGACGCCGGGTACTGGCTCTACCTGCTCCCCGGCGCGGTGCTCTTCCTGCTGGTCATCGGCGGTCCGCTGGTGTACACCGGCTACCTCTCACTGACCAAGTGGTCCGGTGTCGGCGACCCCACCTTCATCGGGCTGGACAACTACCGCGATCTGCTGACCGACGACGTCTTCTGGACCTCGTTCAAGAACACCATCGCGATGATCATCGCGATGGTGGTGCTGCCCACCCTGATCGGGCTGGTGCTCGCCGCGGTGCTCTTCGACACCATCGGACGCCGGTTCCGGCCCCGCACCGCCGCCGCGCTACGGGCCGCCTTCTACCTGCCGCAGGTGCTCCCGGTCGTGGTGGCCGGCATCGTCTGGGGTTGGATCCTGCGGCCCGACGGCGCGCTCAACGGGCTGCTCGACGCGGTCGGGCTCGGCTCGCTGGCCCACGACTGGCTGGGCGATCCGAACACCGCGCTGCCCGCCGTGATGGCCGTGATGATCTGGGTACAGCTCGGCTACCCGGTGGTGGTCTTCATGGCGGCCCTGGAACGGGTGAACCCGGAACTGTACGAGGCGGCGGAGATCGACGGAGCCGGCTGGTTCCGGCGGTTCCGGGCTATCACCCTGCCGCAGATCCGGCCGGAGACGTTCGTGGTCGGGCTCACCTGCACCATCGCGGCGATGAAGGTCTTCGGCCCGATCTTCGCGCTGACCCGGGGCGGGCCGGAGAACGCCACGAACGTGCCCTCCTACTTCGCGTACTTCACCTTCTTCAAGCGGTTGCAGGTCGGCTACGGCTCGGCGATCTCGATGGTGCTGACCCTGATCATCGTCGTGGTCGCGGTGCTGTTCATCCGGGCGCAGAACCGTGCCGAACGCCGGGACGGAGTGCTCTGATGGCGATCACCCTCACCCCGCCCCGACGGGTACGGCGCCCCGCCGACCGGCGGCGCCGGGGCGCCGCCCGGTGGATCGTGCTCGCGCTGGTCGGCGCCGCGGCACTGGCCATGCTTGTGCCGTTCGCGTTCATGCTGCTCAACGCCTTCAAGTCGCCCGGTGACTACTCGACAAACGGCCCGCTGAGCTGGCCCGGCGAGTTCTACACGACCGGCCTGCGCACCTACTGGGAGCAGGTCGACTTCCCGGTGAAGCTGTGGAACTCGGTGCTCATCTCCGGCTCGGTGGCGGTCCTCGCGGTCGTCGTGTCACTACTGAGCGCGTACGCCCTGGGCATCGGCCGGGTCCGCGGCCGGCTCTGGATCATCGGGCTGTTCCTGCTGGCCAACATGCTGCCGCAGGAGGCGCTGATCTACCCGCTGTACCACTTCGCCAAGGAGGCGGGGCTCTACAACACCCGCCTGGCGGTCATCATCATCTTCACCGTCATCCAGGCGGCCTTCGGCACCTACCTGCTCGCCTCGGTGCTCGGCACCTTCCCGCGCACCCTGCTGGAGGCCGCCGCGCTCGACGGGGCCGGCCGGTGGCGGACCCTGTGGCGGGTGGTGCTGCCCAACATCCGGCCCACCATCTCGGTGCTGCTGGTCTTCTTCTTCATCTGGACCTGGAACGAGTTCCTCATCCCGCTGGTCATGCTCATCGACAACCAGACCCAGACCGTCCCGGTCGCGCTGGCCTCGTTGCAGGGCGACCGGCTGATGGACGCCCCCACCACAAACGCCGGGGCACTGATCAGCCTCCTTCCGGCGATCCTGTTCTTCCTCATCTTCCAGCGCACCCTCTCGCGCGGCATCACGGCAGGAGCCGACAAGTGAAGTTCACCGACGGGTACTGGCAACTGCGTCCCGGGGTCAGCGTGCTCCGCCCCGGCACCGTGGAGTCGGTGGAGCCGGACGAGCGCTCCTTCACCGTCTTCGCACCCATCGGACGGATCACCGGACGCGGCGACACCCTCAACCGGCCGGTGATCACCGTACGGTTCTTCTCCCCCGCACCCGGCGTGGTCGGGGTGACCATCGGCCACCACACCGGTGGACTGCCCAAGCAGCCGCGGTTCACGCTCGCCGAGAGCACCGAGCATCCCGTCCAGGTGGAGGTCACCGGGCTCAGCGCGCGGTTGACCACCGGCGAGCTGACCGTCCGGGTCGCGCTGACCGGGCCGTGGCGGGTGGACTTCCTGCGCGGCGACCGGTTGGTCACCTCGTCCACCGAGCGCAGCATCGGGGCGGTCACCGACGGCGAGGGCCACAAGTACGTGCACGAGCGGCTCGCGGTGGGCGTCGGCGAGACCATCTACGGGTTGGGCGAACGCTTCGGCGCGTACGTCAAGAACGGCCAGACCGTCGACATCTGGAACGCCGACGGCGGCACCGCCAGCGAGCAGGCGTACAAAAACGTGCCGTTCTATCTCAGCAGCGCCGGCTACGGGGTCTTCGTGGACCATCCGGAGCACGTCTCCTTCGAGGTGGGCTCGGAGGTGGTGTCGCAGACCCAGTTCAGCGTGCCGGGTCAGTCGCTGACGTACCACCTGATCGACGGACCCACCCCGAAGGACGTGCTGCGCCGCTACACCGCGCTGACCGGCCGGCCGGCGCGGGTGCCGGCCTGGTCGTACGGGCTGTGGCTGTCCACGTCGTTCACCACCTCGTACGACGAGAAGACGGTCACCGAGTTCATCGACGGCATGGCCGAGCGGGACCTACCGCTGTCGGTGTTCCACTTCGACTGCTTCTGGATGCGGCAGTTCCACTGGGTCGACTTCATCTGGGACCCGACGACCTTCCCGGACCCGGAGGGGATGCTGCGCCGGCTGCACGAGCGTGGCCTGAAGGTGTGCGTCTGGATCAACCCGTACATCGCCCAGCGGTCGTACCTGTTCGAGGAGGGCCGGCAGGCCGGCTACCTGGTCCGCAACCCGGACGGTTCGGTCTGGCAGTGGGACAAGTGGCAGGCCGGCATGGCGCTCGTCGACTTCACCAACCCGGACGCGGTCGACTGGTTCGCCGGCAAGCTCAAGGTGCTGCTGGACATGGGCGTCGACTGTTTCAAGACCGACTTCGGCGAACGCATCCCCACCGACGTGGTGTGGCACGACGGCTCGGACCCGCAGCGGATGCACAACTACTACTCGTACCTGTACAACAAGACCGTTTTCGAGCTGCTGGCGGCCGAACGCGGGGAGGGCGAGGCGGTCGTCTTCGCCCGGTCGGCGACCGCCGGCGGTCAGCAGTTCCCGGTGCACTGGGGCGGCGACTGCGAGTCGACATTCGTGGCGATGGCCGAGTCGCTGCGCGGCGGACTGTCGCTGGCCGCCTCCGGGTTCGGCTACTGGAGCCACGACATCGGCGGCTTCGAGGGCACCCCCGACCCGGCGGTGTTCAAACGCTGGATCGCCTTCGGCCTGCTGTCGTCGCACTCGCGGCTGCACGGCTCCGGCTCGTACCGGGTGCCGTGGGCGTACGACGACGAGGCGGTCGACGTGCTGCGCCACTTCACCCGGCTCAAGCTGAGCCTGATGCCGTACCTCGCGGCAGCGGCCGAGGAGGCCCACCGCGAGGGCGTACCGGTGATGCGGCCGATGATCCTGGAGTTCCCGGACGATCCGACCGCCGCGTACCTCGACCGGCAGTACATGCTCGGCCCGGACCTGCTGGTCGCACCGGTGATGAGCGCCGACGGCCAAGTGACCTACTACGTGCCCGCCGGCACCTGGACCCACGTGACCACCGGTGCCCAGGTCACCGGGCCGGGCTGGGTCACCGAGAAGCACGACTTCGACAGCGTTCCCGTACTGGCCCGGCCCGGGTCGGTCATCGCGTTCGGCTCGGTCACCGACCGCCCGGACTACAGGTGGGCCGACGGTGTGCGGCTGCGGATGTTCGCTCCGACCCCCGGGCAGCGGACCCGGGTTCGGATACCGTCGCCGGACGGTGGTGCGGGCACCGAGTTCGAGGTGCACCACCGGAACGGGAAGGCCACCGTCGAGTTGGTGGCCGGTGTCTCGTCGGGATACAGCTGCGAGGTCACGGAGGTGGCGAAGTGAGCGATGTGGAATTTCCCCAGGGTTTCGTCTGGGGCTCGGCCACGGCGGCGTACCAGATCGAGGGCGCGGCGCGCGAGGACGGTCGGGGCCCGTCGATCTGGGACACCTACAGCCACACCCCGGGCCGCACCCTGAACGGGGACACCGGCGACGTCGCGGCCGACCACTACCACCGGTGGGCCGACGACCTCGACCAGGTGGCCGCGCTCGGGCTGGGCGCGTACCGGTTCTCCATCGCCTGGCCCCGGGTGCAGCCCGGCGGTTCGGGACCGGTGAACCAGGCCGGGGTGGACTTCTACTCCCGGCTGGTGGACCGGCTGCTCGAACTCGGCATCCGGCCGGTGGCCACGCTGTACCACTGGGACCTGCCGCAGGAGTTGGAGGACGCGGGCGGCTGGCCGGTCCGGGACACCGCCGCGCGCTTCGCCGACTATGCCGAGAAGATCGTCGGGGCGCTCGGTGACCGGGTGCACACCTGGACCACGTTCAACGAGCCGTGGTGCTCGGCCTACCTCGGGTACGCCTCCGGGGTGCACGCGCCGGGGCGGACCGAGCCGGCCGCCGCACTGGCCGCCGTACACCATCTGAACCTGGCGCACGGCCTGGCCGGCCGGGTGATCCGCGACCTGGCACCGGCGGCGCAGCTGTCGGCCACCCTGAACCTCCACGTCATCCGACCGGCCTCGGACTCGGCCGCCGACGTCGACGCGGCGCGCCGGATCGACGCCCTCGCCAACCGGGCGTTCCTCGGCCCGATGCTCGACGGGGCGTACCCGGCGGACCTGCTCACCGACACCGCCGCCGTCACCGACTGGTCGTTCGTCCGGGACGGCGACGAGGCCACGGCAGCCGTCCCGCTGGACGTGCTCGGGGTCAACTACTACTCGACCACGCTGGTCCGTGCCTGGGACGGCGTGTCGCCCAAGTCGGACTCCGACGGACACGGCCGCTCGGCGCACTCGGCGTGGGTCGGCTCCGAGCAGGTCGAGTTCCTGCCGCAACCGGGTCCGTACACGGCGATGGGCTGGAACATCGAGCCGGCCGGCCTGACCGAGCTGCTGCTGCGCCTGCACCGCGAGTATCCCGACCAGCCGCTGATGATCACCGAGAACGGTGCCGCCTTCGACGACGTGGTCTCCCCCGACGGTGCGATCCACGACGACCGCCGCGTCGACTACCTCCACCGGCACATCGCCGCCACGCACCAGGCGATGGTCGCCGGCGCCGACGTACGCGGCTACTTCGTCTGGTCCCTGCTGGACAACTTCGAGTGGGCCTACGGCTACGACCGCCGCTTCGGCATCATCCACGTCGACTACGACACCCAACAGCGCACCTGGAAGGACTCCGCCCACTGGTACCACCGCCTCACCACCACCAACCGCCTCCCCGACCCCGCTCTCACCCCCGGCCCTACTCGTTGATCATGAGGTTGGCGGCAGTTTGAAGATCATCCAGTGCCGCCAACCTCATGATCAACGGGGGCAGGGGCGGCGCAGGTCAGACGCCGACGCGTTGTTCGGGGACGGTCAGTCCGTAGAGGGCCATCAGCTCGGGGGTGTCGACCCGGCTGCCGTCGGCCACCGTGTCGCAGGCGATGTCGACGATCTGGTCCTTGTGCGCCAGCAGGTACGGGCGGGCCCCGACGTCGGCGCTGGCCAAAGTGGCGATGCCCGGCCAGTGCCGACGACCGAACAGCATCGGGTAACCGCGCAGCCCGCTGTAGGTGGCACAGACCAGCACGTCGGGGAAGGGCAGCGCGGCCACCCGGCTCACCGCCGCGGCGGTGAGCCCGGGCATGTCCACCGGCACCACCACCGCCGCCTCGACCCGGTCGTCGTCGATTCCGGCGAGGCCGGCCCGGATGGACGAGCCCACGCCGGTACCCCAGGCGCGGTTGACCACCACCGTGGCGCGACTCAGGTCGGCGGTCTCGCGGACCTGGTCGGCCGCGGCGCCCAGGACGACCACGATCTGCCCGCAGCCCGCCTCCGTCAGCGTGTCGATCATCTGGTCGACCAGCGGCTTGCCGCCCTGGTGCAGCAGGGCCTCCGGTCCGCCGATCCGGCGGCCACCCCCCGCGGCGATGATCATTCCTGCGATCCGGTTCAGAGCTGCGCTCCCTCCAGCGTGGGAGCGGTCGGGGCCACGTGACCCCGACCCTCCCGTCCTACGCACACCGTTTGCAACGACGGCGGTCGGACGAGAGTGGCGGGGCATTTGGTGTAAATTGGGTATCTATCCGGACTGCACGGACATCCCCTCCGGCGCGCGATGGTCCGCACCGCCCGAAACCGGCAGCAGCACCAGCATCCCCGCCGCGACCAGCAGATAGGCGTTGCCGCCGAAGAAGCCGTGCGGCCCACCGGACCCGTTGGCGAAGATCCACACAACTCCGCTGCACAGCACCGCGTACCCGACGACGCCGGCCCGCAGCCGCCGCCGCGCGACGGGTCTGGCCGGCGGCCACGGCAGCGTCACACCGACGAGGACGATCAACCCGGGCACCAACCACACGAGATGGTGCACCCAGCTGACCGGACTGACCAGCACCCCGAGGACCCCGGTGAGGGCGAACCCGACCCGCTCGTCGCCCGCGGCCCGTCGGACCCGGCACCACCACACCGCGAGCGCTGCGGCCACCAGGCACAGCCACAGCAACCGGTCGGGGTGCGCCGGGTCGAGCCGGGCGACCAGGCCCAGCAGCGACTGGTTCGACACGTACTCCAGCTTCCCGACCCGCCCGGTGTCCCACAGCGCCTCGGTGAAGAATGTGCGGGTGGCGTTCGGTGCCACCGCCGCCGCCACCAGGGTCGCCATCGCTGCGGTCGCCGTGGCCGTCGCGGCAGCCCGCCACCGTCGGGTCACCAGCAGGTACGCGACGAAGACCGCCGGAGTCAGCTTGATCGCGGCGGCCAGGCCGATGCCGACGCCGGCCAGCCGATGCCGACGCTCCAACAGCCACAGGTCGACGTAGACCAGGGCCATCAGCAGCAGATTCACCTGCCCGAAACTGACCGTGTCGCGGACCGGGTTGAGCACGGCGAACAGGCAGGCAGCCAACGCGAAGGTGCGCCACCTCGGCCAGCCGGCGCGCCGTGCGACGGGGTCCACCAGCAGGTGCAGCAGGAAGCCGGCCGCCACGACGGTGAGCGCCAGGTTCACCGCGATCGCCGGATGCCAGGGCAGGGCCGCCACCGGCAGCATGACCAACGCGGCGAAAGGTGGGTAGGTGAAGCCGTACTGGTTCCAGGTCACCCACTCGTAGAGTTGGCCGCCGCCCGCCCAGTGACGTACCGCGCCGTGGTAGACACCGATGTCGAACCAGCCACGGTGCCCGGGCAGCACGGCGATCGCCACGCCGATCACGGTGGCCAGGCCGATGATCAGCAGCGTCGGCCGCCAGGTCGGCGTGGCGGGTCCGGCGGCCGTGCCGGTCCCGCTGACGGCGGTGGTACCGACCCGGGGCCGTCCGGTGGTGGTGGTCATCGGCGACCCGCCAGGGCGAGCGGGGCGGACCGGGTGAGCAGCCACAGCACACCGACGGCGGCCAGGCCGACGAGCACCCCCGCCGCCGCGAGCACCGCCTGGCCGAGATCCGGGCCGAAACCGCTGGGCAGGACCGCGAACGCCAGCACCATCGCGGCGAGCGCCGCCGCCTGCCGCGGCCACCCGTGCGGCGCCGCTGCGGCGAGCAGCACCAACCCCCACAGCGCGTACCAGGGCCGGGTCGCCGGGCCGAGCAGCGCCACGGCCAACAGGACCAGGCCGACGGCGTACGGCGGGCCCAGCCGACGCCGCTGATGCCAGGCGACCACCGCGACGGCGAGCAGACCGAGCAGGCCCAGCAGCACCCCGGCGCGCATCGGCGCGGCGCCCAGATCCAGGTCTAACGTCTCCGCGAGCCGCTGCGCGCCCCGACCGAGGGCGGTCGAGACCGACCAACTGTGCCGGTACACGGGCGTGGCGAGGGCGTCCATCCAGCCGTATCCGATTCCGCTCGCCCAGGTCACCGCCACGCCGCTGACCACCGTGAGACCGACGACCCGCACCACCGCACGGCCGACGCCGAGGCGCCGGGCAGCGAGCGCACCCACCACCAGCAGCCCCAGCAGCGCCGGCACCTTGACCAGGGCGGCGAACGTGACCAGCACGGTCGCCGCACCGAACCGGTCGGCAAGTGCCAGCCGAAGGCCGAGCACGAGCAGTCCCAGCATCACCGCCTCGTTGTGGGCACCCGCGACCAGGTGCAGCGGAACGAGTGGGTTGAGCACCCCCAGCCACAGCGCGGCCGCCGGGTCGACCCCACAGTGCTGCGCCAGACGCGGCAGGTTGATCACGAGAAGTGTCACCCCGGCCAGCGCGACGAGCCGCAGCGTCAGCACGCCGAGCGCCAGGTGCCCACCGGTGAACCAGGACACTCCGGCGGCGAGGGACAGGAAGACCGGCCCGTACGGCGCGGGCGTCTGTTGCCACATCTGCGGTACCTCGGCGGCGAGGTGTCCACCGAGGTGCGCCACCCCCACCCGGTAGACATCCAGGTCGGCCAGGACCATCGCGCCCTGGGCCAGGTAGCTGTAGACGTCGCGGGAGAACATGGGCGGTGCCAGCAGCAACGGTCCGACCCAACAGGCCAACGTGACGGCGGCGCCTCGGGCGCGGGCGGTGTTGTCCGGCGTGCGACCGGGCCGGCGCAGGTCGCGGCCGGCCCACCACCAGGCGAGCGTGAGCAGGGTCAGCCCGGCGTAGCCGACCACCAAAGCGGGCCGGTCGGCGTGACGAAGGGCCGTCCACCACAGGGCGTCCCGCACCGGCAGGGCACCGGCACCGCAACCGGCGACCGCCAGCAGGGCGGTGCCCACCCCGCCCATGAGTCGGTACGCGGAGACGCTCGTCGGTGTCAGCATCGGGGCATGGTGGCAGCGCGAGCTGACCGCGAGACGGCCACCGGTCGGTCAACAGGAGGCCCTCGGGTGTCCGCTCAACTGGACCTGGCCGGGACGCACGGTGGGTGGCACCGGGCCGACCACCCGAACCGGATGGCGCAGGCTGGGAGATCCCGGGATCGTGCCCGCGCGGGGCTACGGCTCGCGGCGGGTGGCCAGGCGCAGCCGACGTTTGACGCCACCTGCCGCGCGGGTCCTGAGCCGGGAGAGAACGTTGACGTTGTCGGGTTGGCCGTCCGGCCGCTGGCTGAGGGTGTCGGCGTGGCCCAGCATGCCGACGATCGTCTCGACAGCGACCTGGAGCAGTTGCTGCTCGTCCAGTTCGTCGGGGCTGATGCTCTGCCGCATCACGCTCGGCCGCAGGTCGTCGAGGTCACCGACGATCTGGCACGGGTAGTCCTGAAGCTCCTTGATCTGCTGCTCCGCCAGCTCCCGCACCCAGTCGGCCCGGTCCAGGCCGACGCCGAAGGGCACCCCGTCGCGCCGCTTGAGCACGGCGTCGACCAGGTGCCGGTGGACCACCTTCTGGTACGGCGTCCGCAGCGGATACCTGTCGCCCAACGCCAGGTTGACCCGGCGGAGCAGTTCGATCTCGGCCGCGCCGAGCGACGGGTTCGAGGTGGGTTCCGCCAGTTCGCACAGCCCGTCCGGGATCCCGAGGATCCCAGCGAACCGGTGCCACAGCAAATCCCTCGGTGCGCCGGGCGGCGGAACCGTCACCAGGTGCCGGTGCTGTGCGGGGACCAGGTCGCCCCAACGGCGCAGCATGCGCGGTGCGGTGTGGTTGTTCCAGAAGGCCTCGGCCCTGCCCTCCTCGACGGCGCGCATGAAGGCACCGAACCGCCAGCCGCTACGGGCCCGGATGCTCTGCTGCCAGAAGGACGGGAAGGTCCGCCACAGGTCACGACCGGCCGCGATGACGTGCACCTCGGCGGCCTCCAGGCTCTGCACCGCCCGGGCGGCCTGCGTGCTGGTCGCCGCGCCCAGCCCCTCGTTGCTGATGATCACATCACCGGGCCAGCTGCGCGCCTTCTCGGCCAGCCGGTCCCAGGTCCAGTAGACGTCGCTGTCCCGCCAGGGTGCCTCGCGCAGATCGGCCATCGCGTGGTCGTGCGCCACGGCACTACCCGGCAGCAGAATGCCGGCGTCCCGCAGCGCCGCACAATTGTTCCAGAGCACGTTCTGCACGTAGGTGCTTCCCGTTTTCGGCGCACCGATATGCAGATAGACGCGTCTGGCCATGCCGCCTCCCTGGCACCGACACCAAGTCGATCGAAGTGGTCACGTTTGCGGAGCCAGGGTGACATACGGCGGGGGTCCGCCAAAACAGCGGGCGACGCCTTTTCCGGCAGACCAATTCCCTGTTGTGCAGAGATGTATAGGCCGCGAAATCCAGGTGAACAGTTCCTGCCGGCTCACGTGGTCAACAGTTCGTCGGCGGTGATCACGCCGCGTCGGCGTAGCACCCCACGATGGACAGGTCCAACGGAAAGCGGACCGGAGTGTCCCCGAACAGCAGCGCGGTGGCCCGTCGACCGGCCCGGTCGACCGCCTCGGCGACCTGCTCGGCCTGCGCCGCCGGGCAGTGCACGATCACCTCGTCGTGCTGGAAGAAGACCAGCTCGGCCCGGGTGCCGGCCAACTCGCCGCGGAGCACCGCGAGCAGGGTGGACGCCCACTCGGCCGCGGTGGCCTGGATGACGAAGTTGCGGGTGAACCGGCCCCGGGACCGGGCCGCCCGGGCACGCGGCGACTGGACGTCACCGGCCCCGTCCGGGTCCACCGGACCATCCTCGTCGGCACCGAATCCCGCTGTACCGGGCGGGCAGGTCCGCCCCAACCAGGATCGCACCAACCCGCCCACCTCACCGGTCCGCGCCGCCGCCTCGACGTAGCCGAACGCGGTCGGGTAGCTGCGCCGCAGCACCGCCAAAGCCGGCACCGCCGACCCGCCGGTCTGCCCGTACATGGCGCCGAGCAGCGCCAGCTTGGCCCGGCCCCGGTCACCGTCGAACGCGTCCCGGGCCAGCGCGGCGTAAAGGTCACCGGTCGCCCCGGCGGCGGCGAGCCGGACGTCCCCGGAGACGGCCGCCAGCACCCGTGGCTCCAACTGCCCGGCGTCGGCCACCACGAACCGCCAGCCCGGGTCGGCCACCACCGCCCGGCGGATCACCTTCGGGATCTGCAACGCGCCGCCACCCCGGGTGGCCCACCGCCCCGACACCACCCCGCCGGGAACGTACTCCGGCCGGAACCGACCGTCGCGCACCCAGGCATCCCGCCACGCCCGGCCGTGCGCCGTCCAGATCCGGTACAGCTCCTTGTACTCCAGGACCAGCGGCACCGCAGGGTGATCGACCCCGCGCAGCACCCAGGCCCGGGTGTTCGGCAGCTCCACTCCCACCCGCGCGAACGCCTTCAGCAGCTCGGCCGGGCTGTCCGCATGGACCTGCCGGACCCCGAACGCGTCGGCGATCCGCGCGGCCAGCTCCGCCAGCCGGCGCGGCGGCCCGCCCACCGGAGAGGGCTCACCCAGCAACTCGGCGAGGACCGCGTCATGCACATCGGCCCGCCAGGGCAGCCCGGCCGCCCCCATCTCGGCCGCGATCAACGCACCGGCCGACTCGGCCGCCACCAGCAGCCGGAACCGCCCCGGGTCGCCGGTCGCGACGACCCGGCCGAGTTGGTCGGCGTACACCCGGGTCAGCGCGGTGATGCCGGGGCCCGGCGGCCCCGGCACGGCGTCGAAGAGCGCGGCCTGACCGGCACCGGGCGGGGTGGCGGCGCGCGGCGGCGGGTCGGCCGGCACCGACGCACCGGTCAGCCGCGCCCAGGCCGCCGCCAGGCCGCGGGGCTCACCCCACCGACCGGCGTACCCGAGCAGCAGCGCCTCGGTCAGCTCCACGTCGTGACACCGCTGCACCGTGACCCCGGCGCGTAGCAGCGTCGGGTAGAGCCCGGCCCCGGACGCCCACACCCAGCGTGGCTGGTCGGTGCGCTCCCGGGCAGCCACCGCGCCGGGCAGGTCGACGACCGACTCGGGCACGCCCAGCGGCGCACCGATCGGGTCGAGGGGTTGCAACACTCCCCCACCCCGCTCGTCAGACGCCACCGCCACCAGCACGAACGTGATTCTGCCCGGCCCCTGCGACAGACCGGGGCCGGGCTCGGTCCGCTCGTCAGTCTCGACGAATGCTCATCTGCAGCAGTTCGGAGTCGTCGGAGACGCCCGGTGGCGCCTTGGTGCCCGCCGGGAGCAACGACCAGACCTCCTGTTTCCGCACCAACCGAGGAGAATCCAGCTGCACCTGCTCGCCGCCGACGGACAGACCTGCGGTTCCCGCCGCCAGGACGTTTCGCACCCAGTCGGTACGCGGCCCGTACAGCGGAAGGAACAGGTATCCGTCGGGCAGCGGATGAGCGTCGAGCGGAGTCTGGTACGTCCTGCCGGACGATCTACCGACGTGCGTCAGGACCGGTCGGACACCCCGACGGATTTCCCGGGGGTTGACGACCCGTTTGTTGAGCCGGGCGAGCCAGCGCGGCAACGGCATGCCGACCTCCTCGTTCTCGTGCATGTCAGCGAACACCACCGAACCACTTGGCCAGCGCCACCTCAAGGGTCTGCTGGTCCTCGCCGACCCACGCGACGTGCCCGTCCGGCCGAAGCAGGATCGCCGGCACGTCCAGCTCCCCACTGGTGTCGACGACATGATCTACCCGGTCACGCCAGCCGTCCACCGAGAGCCGTCCGGTCTGGTCGAGCAGCAACCCGTCGCCGGTGCGCATCAGCTCGAACAGCCGCCCATGTTCGAGCTGGACGTCGCGCAGTCGCCGCCCGAGCAGGGCATGGCCCTCCCCGAAGTCGTACCGGACGCTGATCGCCGTGATCTTCTCGATCAGGAACCGGTTGACGTCGTTGAAGTCCATCAGCTGCCCCAACAACCGTCGGACGGCCTGCGGCCCGGGCTCGTTGGTGGTCAACTCCATCTGGGCGCGCGTGTTGTCGAGCACGTCCGCTGCCACCGGATGCCGCTCGGACTCGTAACTGTCCAGCAGGTCCTCCGGCGCCCAGTCGTCGATCGCCGCCGCCAATTTCCAACCCAGGTTGAACGCGTCCTGGATCCCGAGGTTGAGCCCCTGACCACCCATCGGCGGGTGGACGTGCGCGGCGTCCCCGGCCAGGAACACCCGTCCGACCCGGTAGCGCTCGGCCTGGCGGGTCGCGTCACCGAAGCGCGACAGCCAGCGGGGCGAGTGCACGCCGAAGTCGGTGCCCGCGTACGCGCGCAGCTGTTGCTTGAACTCGGCAAGCGTCGGCGGCGTGGACCGGTCTTCGACCACGCCCTGCGCCGGCACGACCGCCCGGAACACCCCCGGCGTACCCGACGGCCCGACCCCGAACCGCTTTTCGGTCTTGCGGATCTCCGTCACCACCTCGGCGATGTCCTCCGGAGACGCCGTCACCGCCACCTCGCCCAGCAGCGTGTCGACTCTCGACGGCTCGCCGGGAAACCCGACGCCGAGCAGCTTCCGAACCGTGCTGCGCCCGCCGTCACAGCCGACGACGAACCGCGCACGCACCGGCGACCCGCTGCCATCTCCGAGATGGACGGTCACCCCCGCGTCGTCCTGCTCCAGTCGGACCACCGCGCAGCCCCGGCGGATCTCAGCTCCGACGTCGGCCGCGTGCTCGGCGAGCAGCCGGTCGGTGAGCGTCTGCGGAATCCCCAACACGAATCCGTGGGCGGTGTCCAGTCCGGTGGGGGCGGGCTTGTCGATGCCCGCGAAGAATCCCCGGATCGGAAACTGTTTACCATTTTCGAGGAACCGCTCCAACAGCCCCCGCTGATCCATCACCTCGATACTGCGCGCATGCAGTCCGAGCGACCGCACGAACGGCGGCGGTTCGGCTTCCTTCTCCAGCACGAGCACGCTGACGCCCCGCAGCCGCAATTCGCTCGCCAGCATCATGCCGGTCGGCCCGCCGCCGACGACGACCACATCGAACATGCATTTCCCCCAGGTGTTCCGATTCAGGCGCTGGCCGACGATTGTGCGCCACGACCGGGGTCTTGCCGCAATGCCGGGGGTGCGGTATATGTTGATAGTGGCAAGGAGTTCTCCTCCTTGCCTTTGTGGTTTACGGTCCGGCTCGCCGGCCCGCGTCCAGAGCTATTAGCCTGGGCGCATGACAGTCGACCTCTTCGCCGGGCTTCCGGTCAGCGACTATCAGCGTGCCCTCACCTGGTACGAGCGGCTGCTGGGCTCCGCACCCACTTTCGTGCCGAACGACACCGAGGCGGTGTGGGAGCTTGCCGAGCACCGGTACCTCTACATCGAGGAACTGCCCGAGCGGGCCGGCCACGCCCTCCAGACCGTGTTCGTCGACGACCTCGATCAGCGGGTGGAGGGCATCGCCGCCCGAGGCATCCAACCTGCCTCACGAGAGACGTACGACAACGGTGTGCGCAAGGTGATCTACCGCGACCCCGACGGCAACGAGATCGGCTTCGGCGGTGCGCCGCTCGACCCGGCCCAGGAACCCGATGACAGACAAGATTGACTTCAAGAAGACCGTCGACGCCTACCAGGCACCACGGGGACGATTCCGGATCGTCGACGTACCCGACCTGTGTTACCTCATGATGGACGGCCACGGCGACCCGAACACCTCACCCGCCTTCACCACGGCCGTCGAAGCGCTGTACCCGGTGGCGTACAAGCTCAAGTTCGCCAGCAAGCGCGACCTCGGGCGCGACTACGTCGTCCCGCCTCTGGAGGGCCTGTGGTGGGCCGAGGACATGGCCGCCTTCACCACCTCGCGGGACAAGTCACGGTGGAACTGGACCCTGCTGCTCATGGTCCCGGACTGGATCGACCGGGCCATGTTCGACGCCGCCGTCACCCAGGCCGGGGCGAAGAACCAGCCGGTACGCCTCGACGACATCCGCCTGGAGACCCTGTCCGAAGGACGGTGCGTCCAGACGCTGCACGTCGGTTCCTTCGACGACGAAGCGGCGGTGCTCGCCCAACTGCATGACGAGTTCATCCCGGCCCAGAGGTTGCGCATGGCCGGGAAACACCACGAGATCTATCTCAGTGACTTCCGCAGAGTCGCGCCCGAGAAACAGCGCACCATCCTGCGACAGCCGGTCACCGCCGGGGCCGCATCGGCGCCGTCGAAACCAGGATGACCGCGACACCGGCGGCGCGTAGGGTGCCGGCCATGTCCCGCACCGAGCTACGGCCGTTCACGGCCGCGGATCTGGCTGCCTGCGCCACCTTGCTGGCCGACCGGCACCGCCGGCACCGCGTCGCCCAGCCGCTGCTGTCCGCCCGGTTCGAGCACGCCGCCGCGGCGCTGGCCGAGCTGACCAGCGCGTACGAGACGCCGGACGCGTCGGGGGCGGTCGCCTACCGCTCCGGTGTCGCGGTGGGTTTCGTCCTCGGTGCGCCGAAGCCGTCACCGCTGTGGGGGCCGAACATCTGGGTCGAGGCCGCCGGGCTGGCGGTCACCGATCCCGAGGTGATGCGCGACCTGTACGCGCTCGCCGCCAGCCGCTGGGTCGACGAAGGCCGCACGGCGCACTACGTCGTCGTTCCGGCACACGACGCGGAGCTGGTACGAGCCTGGTTCCGGCTGGGCTTCGGCGAACAGCATGCGCACGCCATCCGGCCCGCCGCACGGCCGGCATCGGTCACACCGGGCGGACTGTCGGTGCGTCGGGCGACCCGAGCCGACATCCCGGCACTCGCCCAACTCGATCTTGAGTTGCCGCTGCACCAGGGACAGTCCCCGACGTTCTCCGCCGGCCCGACGGGCACGCTTGAGGAAGCCGTCGCCGAGTGGACGGCCGACATCGACAATCCCGCGTACGCCACCTTCGTGGCCGAAGCGGACGGCCAGGTCATCGGCTCCGCCGTCGGCTGCGCGCTGGAGAAGTCGAGCGCGCACCTGAGCCTGGCCCGCCCGGAGCACGCCGGGTTCCTCGGGTTCGCGGCGGTCCTCCCGCCCGCCCGTGGCGCCGGCGCCGGACGAGCCCTCGGATCCGCCGTCATCGACTGGGCGGCGTCGGCCGGTTTCGACAGCGTGGTCACCGACTGGCGAGTCACCAATCTGCTCTCCTCGCGGACCTGGCCGAAGCTGGGCTTCACCGAGACGTTTCTCCGGCTGCACCGGCTGATCCGCTACTGACCGCCGTAGCCCTCACGTTCGCTGCCGCTCGGGACTGGCCCGGTCGGTTGGGGCCGGTTGGGCTTGAGTGCCGTTGCCTCAGGAGACCGTCGATGTCATCATCGACCACGTGCCACGCGAGCCACTGCCCTTCCGCTCGATTCTGGTCGCCAGTCGCAACGATCCACATGCCACGTACGAGCAATTCGAAGCGTACGCGCGAGACTGGGGCTCGGAACTGTTCGACGCAGGCACGGTCGGGCACCTGGACTCCAAAACCCGGTTCGGTGCGTGGCCCGACGGCCAGCGTCTCGTCCGGTCGTTGACCCAGCCCTTCCTACCCGGTTAACCACGTCGGCTTGGCGGGTCGCGGCGAAACCCGGGCTGGGTCTAGCGCCGTCCGGCGGACGTGGTCTCGACGTCGAGGTATTCGGCGAGCCGGGCGGCCCCGGTGAGCATGGCTTGGCCGCGGGTGGTGAGTTGTTGCCGCCACTGGCGCAGCGACGCGGCGAGCGGTTCGGTGCCACCGGCTGCACGCACCCGACGCACCACGCCGGCGATGTGCTCGAGCCGGTAGCCGCCGCGGCGCAGCAGGTGAGCGAGTTCGGCGTCGCGGACATCGTCCGGCGAGTAGACGCGGTAGCCGGTCGCGGGCTCGCGCGCCGGCTGCACGATGCCAGCCCGTTCCCACTTGCGCAGGGTCGCCGGTCGTACGCCGAGGCGGTGGGCCAGCACGCTGATCGGCACGGCGCTCCGGCTCTGCGGTTGCTGCTGCGAGCCGGCGAGAGAGGCGACCGCCGCCTCGACCGCGTCCAGGGTTTCTCGGTCACGCTGAAGCAGGATGTGGCTGTCGTCGATCGTGCGCAACGCGGCGTCGATGTCGCCCCGGTTGACGGCACGCATGATCTCACCGCTGGCCGGGTAGCCGTGACCCGCGATCAGCGCGAGGTAGGCGCTCAACGCCTTGGCGTGCACCTCGGTGAACAGGCGGTAGCCGGTGGGGCTGCGCTGGGCCGCCGGCAGGACGCCATCTCGTTCGTAGTTGCGCACGGCCTGCGCGGAGAGGCCGTGCCGACGCGCGAGGTCGGCTGGTCGGCGTACCCCCCGGTTGGAGGGTTTCGTGGCTCCCACCGCGCTCCATTGCTCAGAAGTCTCAACCGCTGGTTCAACGATACGGTTGATGGAATGACATCCCTTCTCGACCTGCTTGCCGTACCGCCGACGCTGCTCGCGCTCGGCGAACCGACGCACGGCGAGTCCGCCTTCCTCCAGATCCGCAACGAGACCTTCATGTCGCTGGCCGAGCAGGGCTACCGGTCGATCGCGCTGGAGAGCGACCGGGCGGCGGGGCTGACCGCCAACGAGTTCGTCCAGGGCAGCACCGCCGTCACACTCGACCGTGCGCTCGCCGAAGGCTTCAGCCACGGGCTCGGCGCCGCCCCGGCCAACCGCGACCTGCTGCTGCGGATGCGCGAGTGGAACGCCGGGCGGTCGGCCGCCGAGCGCCTGACGTTGCACGGCTTCGACGCCCCGCTTGAGATCGAGGGCGCCCCGAGCCCTCGGCGCTACCTCATTCGGGTCTGCGAACTCCTCGGTCTCGACCGGTCAACGGAGATCGACGGCCTGATCGGGAACGAGGCGCGGTGGAGCGACACGGCAGCGATCTGGGAGCCCGGTAGGTCGGTCGGGCGCTCGGCCGACGCCCAGCGCCTGCGGGTGATCGCCGACGATCTGCTGACCGAGCTGTACCTGAACGCACCCCGACTGGCCGAGGGCTGGCAGACGGCATTCGTGCACGCCACGTCCGCCATCGCGGTGCTGCGCTACCACGCAGCGGCCGCCGCACCACTGGAGCAGGAAGAACGCTTCGCCCGCCTGGCCGGGGTCCGAGACGCGCTGATGGCCGAGAACCTGCTCGCGATCCGCTCGGCCGAGGCACACCGCGGACCCACGCTGGTCTTCGCGCACAACACTCACCTTCAGCGCCGATCGAGCACGATGACCATGGCCGGGATGGACGTCTCGTGGGCCGGTGCCGGCGCCATCGTCGCGTCGTTGCTGGCCGACAGGTACGCGGTGATCGTCGGCAGTCTCGGCGCCTCCCCCACGCTCGGCATCGAGGCCCCCGCCCCGTCGACCTACGAAGGCAGACTCCAGCAGGAAACCACGCTTCCACGGTACGTCCGGGCATCCGAGATAACAGCGGCCGAGCAGAGAGCCCACGACTACCGCTACTTCCCGCTGGATCAGGCCACCATCGACCACGCCGACGTGGTGCTGCACATCCCGACCGGCGTCGATGCGGCCGTGCTCGCCGACCGGATTCTCGCGCTGCCCGGGGTCGAGCAGGTCGTGGCGAGCGAGGAGAACGGATCACCCGAGGGCGCCTGGGGCGACCGGTTCTTCCACGTCGGCCCCGACCGCCGCCAGCCGTTCGCCACCATCGTCGAGCACGACGTGCCCGGCTTCGACGACGCCTCCGAGCTCGACCGTCCCGGCGTCTTCCGCCTCAACCTGGACCTAGGCCGAACCGAGTTCGAGAGCCTGTTCGGCTTTCCACCCAAGGCGTTCGAGGACCACCGGCACGAGTTCGACTTCGCCCGCCTGGACACCCTCGTACCGCACCCGGGCTACGCGCGGTACGGCTTCGGCAGCATCGTCATGCCCGGCCCGCACATGCTGCCCGAGATCGACCGGCTCCTCACCATCGCCCACGCCCGAGCAGTCGACCGCCACGCACGCGCCGCGCGTCGAGCGGCCGACCAGCAGGCTTGAGCCCGACGACCGCCAAGCGGACCTGTGCCTTCCGGCCGATCCGGAGAATACGTCTCGGTGGGCGGTGGCAGGGTAGGCGTCATGGCGATTAAGATGCGCCCCGCGACGGTGTTCGAGGATGTCGCGGCTGTCGTCGGTCCGAAGCGGCCGGACGCAAACGTGTGCTGGTGCCTGAGCTATCGGATCGGCGCGAAAGCCAACTTGCAACTGCGCGGGCCGATGCGCGGCGAACGGGTCCGTGAACTCGTCAGGCTCGATCCCCCGCCTGGAGTGCTCGCCTACGATGGCGACGAGGTCGTCGGCTGGGCGGCGGTGCATCCACGAGCCGACACGAGCTTCGCCGGCAACAAACGGATCCCGCACCTCGACGACCTCGATGTGTGGAGCGTGTGGTGCTTCCGGGTACGGCCAGGCCACCGCAAGCGGGGCATCGTGCACCACCTGCTCGCCGGTGCTGTCGCCTTCGCCCGCGAGTACGGCGCGCCGGCGATCGAGGGCTATCCCGTCGACAACCGCGGCGAAAAGGTAGACCTCACGATGGCCTACGTCGGTACCCGCGCGGTCTTCGAGCACGCGGGCTTCGTGAAGGCGACCGACACGACCTCGGTACTCGCCGGGTTCCCGCGTGTGCTCATGCGGCTCGACCTGCGGTGACGTCGACCACCACGGGTTACCTCAGCGAGCAACAGACTCATGACCAAGCGAGCTCCCGGCCGGCCTGACGGCCCGCCCACCGGTGACCCCGGATGAACTTGGTGTCGGCGTTCGTACCGATCTGGATCCTTACCGCGGTCGGCTACGCGGCCTGTCGGTGGGGCCTGCTGGGCGAGGCGGTGGCGTCGGTGCTCGGCCGGTTCGTGTTTCATCTTGCGATGCCGTCGGCCCTGTTCCTAGCCCTGTCCCGCATGCCGCTCTCCGCGTTCGCCGGCCGCTCGCTGCTGGCCTTTGCGGTGAGCACTGCCGCAGTCGTCGGGTTCGGGTGGGTCGGCGCGAGCCGGCTGTTCGGTCGCGAGCCCGGCGAACGGCCGATCTGGGGCATGGCCGCCGGGTACGTGAACTCGGCGAACCTCGGCATCCCGATCGCCACACAGGTGCTCGGCGACGTGTCGTTCCTGGCGGAGGTGGTGCTGCTGCAGGTGCTGGTCGTGACGCCCGTGATCCTGGTCGCCCTGGACCGGCACAGCGACCCGGCCGGGCGGGTACGAGTCCGCCGTATCGCCTCCCTGCCGGCACGCAACCCGGTGATCCTGGCGTCGCTGCTCGGTGTCGCGTGCTCGGCTACCGGCCTGCATCTGCCGTCGGCGGCCGGCGCGTCGCTAACCCTGCTGTCGGGCGCCGCGGTTCCGGCCGCCCTGGTAGCGCTCGGCGCGTCGCTGCACCGCACGGCGCCGTCCCCGGCTGAGCCGGCCGAGCTTGCTGAGCCGGCCGAGCCTGCCGAACTGGCCGTGATCACCGCGCTGAAGCTCGTGGCACAGCCGGTCATCGCCTACGCGGCCGGGCTGGTCTTGCATCTGCCGGGGGTGGTGATCAGCTGGAGCTTGAGAGCAGTTGCTCGGCGGCGCGCTGGATGCTCTGGCTGAAGTAGGCGACGTCGGTGTAGTTGGGGGTCGGCTCCTCGCCGATGTCCCAGTCACAGTCCGAACCGGCGCTCACGATGCCGACCTGCTCCCAGGCGCCGTGGGGAAGCCGGTGCAGGGCTGGCCCACCGGAGTCGCCGGGGCAGTGGCTCTTCTGGTTCACCGACTTCGCGCAGATCGTCGACCTCGGGTACTCGGGGTGCTCATCCCACCAAGGGTCGTCGAAGCACTGCTCGTCCGGCAGGAACGGCAGCTTCACCTTGTGGAGGAAGCGTTCCTGGGGGCCGCCTGACTTCTTCGTGCCCCAGCCGGTCACGGTCAGCGTGTGCAACTGTCGGGGCTCGGTGGCCAGTCGCAGGATGGGCAGGTCGAGCGGTCGTTCCAGCTTGATCACCGCCCAGTCCGGTCCGTTCCACCACTCGGTTCCGCCGGTGTGGGCGGTGGATCTGGTCATCGTCCGGCGTGGCTTCTTCAGGTCGACGGTGCCGGAGACGACGGTGAAGCTGTCGCCCGGCTGCTCATCGACACAATGCTGGGCGGTGAGAACCAGTTGCGGGTGAATGAGGGTTCCGCCGCAACCCACCGGCAGCAGCCGGACCATCCACGGGAACTCACCGGGCGCAGCTCGTTCACCGCCGCTGATGGCGGCGGCCGGAGCCGCCGTTACCAGCACGGCGGCCAACGCCACCACGGCGATCACAAGTCGTTTCAAACGCATCTGACACCCTTCGAAGAACTACCGGTACGGGGTAGAACGGCACCAGCGGGCGTTTTTGTTGCAACCAGGGATGAAGGACAGTTGCGCTCGGGCTCGCGCTCGTCCGCTCGACCAAGTGACAGACTTGCCCCCGTGAGGATCAGTCAGGCCGACACGGATGACATCGGAAACCTGGCCCGGCTGTTGTGGCGCGACACCCTCCACGAGGAACCAACCCGGCAGTCCGTTGACGCCTTCGCCGTGGACCTCGCCCAATGGTGGGCCGCCCACCACCACACGCATGCCGCGTTCGTCGCTCGACTCCGCGGCACAGAGATCGTCGGGATGGCCTGGGTCGCACTCCTGCCTCGGGTCCCGAGACCTGGAGCAACAAGTCGGCTATCCGCAGACATCCAAAGCGTCTTCGTGATACCAGAGCACCGAGGACAGGGCATCGGCTCGGCGCTCGTGCAGGCTGCCGCAGAGCACGCGACACGCCTCGGCTCCCTTCGTACGACGGTCAATTCCAGCCGCAGAGCAGTGCCCGTCTACGAACGGCTGGGCTTCGAATCATCTCGGCAGTTACTGCAGTGGCCGGCGCGCCAGTGAACGTCCATCGGCACGACCGGACAGGCAATCTGGAAGCTCTGTGGCTATTCCTCGCCTAGGCCCCGGTAGGTGCCCGTCTCGTCAGACGCGTTGGCGAAGTCTTGGAAGTCCAGGTTCGCTATACACAGGTTGGCTGAGACGTCGGCGTACCAGCGCGGCGGCAGCCGGAATGCACGGCCGGGCTCGTCGTACAGATCAACAGCAAGAATACAGTGCTCATCGTCGGCCATGGTCGTAGCGTCAGCGACGAACAGGTAGGTCAGCTTGTGATCGTCGATCGCGGCTGCGTCCGCGTCGACCAGGTCCTGGATGGTGACGTCCGCGTAGCGGGGGTCGCTGACGAAGGTCGCGTGGTCGGCACCCACCGCTACCTGTAGCTTGGTCCACGCTGTCTCATCGGTGAAGTCGATTCGCAGGACGAGCGAGTGCAGGTCGTCAGGCTGGGGCAGCGGTAGCACATCGGCGATCTTCGCACGTCAAGTCGGTCTTCTCAGGTAGCTGCACTATGAAGGCGCTGTCTCCCACACGAGCGGGCACGCCCGCATCGGCGAATCCGGACGCCGGCGATTAAGTGCGTCGTCGTTGCAGGACGGTCTGCGGGTTGCTGTCGAGAGGCGTGGTTGCTGGGCCGATGCAAGGTGGGAGGCTGTTCAGGTGACTGACCTGCTCGCGCGTCGCGTCTATGACGCCTGCCATCTCACGGGACGGTTCCGGCTGCGGTCCGGGCAGGTCAGTGAGGAGTACTTCGACAAGTACCTGTTCGAGGGGCAGCCGGACCTGTTGCGCGAGGTCGCCGAGGCGATGGTGGCGCTGCTGCCGGGGTGCGATGTGCTGGCGGGGATGGAGATGGGCGGTATCCCGCTGGCCACGGTGATGTCCCAGCTGACCGGGTTGCCCACCGTCTTCGTGCGCAAGCAGGCCAAGGAATACGGCACCAACAAGGTGGCCGAAGGCGGCCCCGTCAAGGGCCGACGTGTCGTGCTGATCGAGGATGTGGTGACCACCGGAGGCGCACTGCTGGCATCGTGCGGACAGCTACGGTCCGTCGGTGCCGAGGTGGACACGGTGATCTGCGCCATCGACCGCGAGCAGGGCGGGCGGGAGAATCTGGCAGCCGAGGCACTACACCTGCGTTCCGCGCTCACCCGCCGCGATCTGGAAGCGGCACTGTCGGCGTGACAACTCTGGCGCTGCTCGACGAGTGACAGGAGGATGCACCTGGTTTCCTGCCCAGATCGTCGCCACCCACCTACCCCAGGTGCCGAGGCATCCCTGCGACCCGGTGGCCGACCGAACACCCTGTCGCTGCTCGGAAGCGCCCGGACGGCGACAGATCAGGTTGCCCGCGGCACGTGATGTTCGAGCGCTCCGCAGCGTCCGCCCTGCGCCTGGTGAGCGGGGTCCACCAACCGTACGAGCAAGTACTTCGCGTGCCACAATCCGGCATGACGATTCGCCGCGCCGTGCCCGACATCACAGCCGCCGACCCGGCCGCGAGCAGCGGCTTCTACCAGATTCTGGGCTTCCGGGAGGAGATGAACCTGGGCTGGGTGGTCAACTTGGTCTCACCGTCCAACCCCACCGCCCAGGTCATCCTCATCACCAAAGATGCAGCGGCCTCCGTCAACCCGGACCTCAGCGTGGAGGTTGATGACGTCGACGCCGCCTACGAGGCGGTACGCGCGACGGGCGCAGAGATCGTGCATCCGATCACCGACGAGCAGTGGGGCGTCCGGCGCTTCTTCGTCCGCGACCCGGACGGCAACGTGGTCAACGTCGTCAGCCACCGCTGACCGGCAGAAGGGCCAGCAGATCCGGATGCCGGAATGCGGCACTGATCAGGCCCGCCTTGACCCGCTGGCCCGGACCGAACAGGCTGGACGGGTTTCCCGAGCCAACCCGATCGATGGAGGGCGGTAGCGGTGACTGACACGACACCCAGCCAACCAGGGCCAGCAAATCCTCGTGGACCCCGGCAGTTCCGCGCCAGCCGGGGGCGACGCGTGGGCGACGCCGTCATCGGTGTGTTCGTCCGAGTGGGCCTGGTGCCCAGCACGTACATGCTGACCACGACAGGCCGCAAGACCGGCCGGCCGCTCACGCACCCGGCGACGGTGGTCCAGCACGAGGGGCGGCAATGGCTGGTCGCACCCTACGGAGCGGTGTCTTGGGTGCACAACGCCCGCGCCGCCGGACGAGTCGGCCTGGCCCGACGCGGCGACCGGCGGAGTTATGCCGTTCGTGAGATCTCGGCAGCGGAGGCCGGACCGGTACTCAAACGCTACGTTGCCATCGCCACGCCCACCAGGCCGTACTTCAGTGCGGACAAGGACGCGCCGGTCGAGGACTTTGTGGCCGAGGCTGATCGTCACCCCGTCTTCGAACTTCTCCCGATCGATCAGCACGGCTCTGCCGTCGACGACGGACGCTGACGAGTACCTCCCGATCCGGCTGGAATCCTCGGCCATGCGCGTACCTGCTGTTCGGGCCGCCGTACGACCGCATTGTCAGACCGTCTCGTAGTCGAGAATGCTGCTGACGCCGCGAAGCTGCGCAACATAAGCCTCACCGACAAGTCTCGGCGGGATGATCCGGGCCAGCACGCGTACAGGTGCAGGAAGGGGCTTGTTGGTCCGTTCGCTCACGGCCCGCCGCGAGACCCTGCGCACGCGGCGGGCCCGCAGCGCCTCGTAGCGGCGCAGTGCGCGCGGTACGTCGGCGGGGGCAACGCGCAGCGCGCGGCTGAGCAGCCACGCGTCTTCGAGTGCCTGGTTGGCGCCCTGTGCCTGGGTCGGTGGGAAGGCGTGTGCGGCGTCGCCGAGCAGAGTCGCTCCACCGTGACCCCACTGGTCCGGGACGTGATGCGTGACGTGCCGGAACGACTCCAGGTCCTCGTCGCGGATGTTCTCAAGCAGTTGTTCGACGAGCGCGCCGTATCCGGCGAACCGCTCGGCGAGGGCGGCGGCGGGCGAGCCCTCCAGCGGCTGGTGGACGTCGAACCACCACATGAGAAGCCCGTCACCCGAGGGTAGGAGGCCGACCAGACCGGCAGTGCCTACGACGCAGACGCCCGTGGTGCCGGTGGCCAACTCGGGCAGGACCGACGACAGGCCCTGCCAGGTGGTCCACTCGTTCGCGGTGGCGGGTGCCGGGTCGAGGACCGGAGCCCGGCGACGACAGGCCAGTGTCAAGCCGCCGGCCACCGACGGCAATTAGCCGAGCAGGTCGAGATTCGGGCGGCGTAGTTCCGGACAGCCCGGCGAACAGCGTCGTCGTCACCACGCAGACGGCGATCGTCCAGCCCCTCACGCCGGCCCGCATCCTGGACCGTCCGGTACTCGTGCGCGCACCTTGGCCGGATGCCGCCCGGGCGACTCCTGCCCGCGGATGTGCGGCCGCCTACCGCGCAGGCGGTACCTGCGCGGCGCCTGCCGCGTCTGCGGCAGCCGGCTACGCCGTCGGCCGCAGCGCGAAGTGCATCCATCTGCGGGACGACCAGCGGCCCGTCCGGCGACATGATCGGGCGGCACCCAACCATCGAGGAGAAGATGATGACAACCCAGGCTCCCCGTACGGACGGAGCTCTGGCGGTCCTGGCCCGGTTCTGTTATCGGCGCCGCCGCCTGGTCCTGTTGGCCTGGACCGTCGGCGTGATCGCCGTGGGGTTCATCGGCTTCAGCTTCGGAGCCGCCGCCGACAACGACTTCTCCGGCGGAAACTCCCAATCCGCCAAGGCGCAGCAGCTGATCGAGAAACACTTCCCCGAGCAGCAAGGGGACACGCTGACCCTGGCCATCAGGGCAGCGGAGGGAATCGACGATCCCGCCGCCCGGCAGAAGATCGAGAAGGTAATCGCCGAGCTCGCCAGCTCATCTGTCACCGGACCGGTGATTTCGCCGTATCAGGACAAGAACCTGGTGACGCAGGATCGTCGTATCGCCCGTACGACCATCCCGCTGAACGACAAGGACGTGACCAAGACAGAGGTCAAGCCCCTGGTGGACGTCGTCATGGCCGCCTCCGATGACAGTGTCACGCTCGGGCTGGGCGGGTACATGGCGGAAAAGGCCGAGACGCCCCCGCAGGGTTCGGCCGAGAGCGTGGGCATCCTGGCGGCAGCGGTGATCTTGTTCATCGCGTTCGGGTCGCTGGTGGCAATGGGCCTGCCGATCGTGACCGCCCTCCTGGCGATTGTGGGCGGCCTCGCGCTGATGAAGCTGGTCGGGCACGTTGTTCCCGCGCCGAATTTCTCTTCGATCTTCGGCGCGATGATCGGGCTCGGCGTCGGCATCGACTACGCATTGTTTATCGTGACCCGCTACAAGGACGGCCTGCAGGATGGCGATGACCCCGAAAGTGCCACGGTAAATGCCGTCACCACCGCCGGTCGCGCGGTGTTGTTCGCCGGCACGACCGTCGTGATCGCCCTGCTGGGCCTGGTCGTCATGGGACAGCGGCTGATGACCGGGGTGGCCGTCGCCACGTCGGTGATCGTACTGGTGACGATGATCGCCGCAGTGACGCTGCTGCCCGCGTTCCTGGGCTTCACCGGACACAGGATCAACTCACTGCGCCTGCCCCGTCGTACGTCCCGCCGGGACCAGGCCGCCAGCATCCCGTCCCAGCAGCGCCCTACCCTCGCCGAGCGTTGGGCCGATGTGGTGCAGCGCAAGCCGGTGGTCGCCGCGGTCCTGGCCAGCGTGATCTTGCTGGTGCTGGCCGCGCCCACGCTGTCGATGCGGCTGAGCCAGCCCGACGCCAGCGTCCAACCCCGTGACAGAAGCAGCTACATCTCGTACGAGATCCTCACCGAGGGCTTCGGTCCCGGCTACGGAGCACCCCTGGTCTTCGTCACCGAGGCCGACTCCAAGGACGCCGATCTGCGTTCCCTCGTCGAAGCGATCAGCAATACCGAGGGCGTCGCCTACGCCACGCCACCTCGGGTCAGCACGGACGGGCAGGCCGTCAGCTTCACCGCCTTCCCCACGACCGGGTACCAGGATGAGGAAACCGCGAAACTGGTGCACGAGCTCCGCGACGACGTGCTGCCCAACACACCCGGCGGCCAACGGGTCCACGTTGGCGGACCGAACGCCAGCACCATCGACCTCGCCGAGGAGTCCGGCTCGCGCCTGCCTCTGATGATCGCGGTCGTCATCGCGATCTCCATGCTGCTGCTGATCGCGATGGTCCGGTCGGTCGTCATCGCCCTGCAGGCCGCTGTGATGAACCTGCTGTCGATCGGCGCCGCCTACGGGGTGGTAGTCGCGGTCGTCCAGTGGGGATGGTTCGGCCCGGCCCTCGGATTCCCCACCGCCATGCCGGTCACGACCTGGGTCCCGATGATGATGTTCCCGGTTCTGTTCGGCCTGTCCATGGACTACCAGGTCTTCCTGACCTCACGGATCCGTGAGGAGTACGAGCGAACCGGCGACACCCGCACGGCCGTTGCTCAGGGGCTGGCGCGGACTGCCAAGGTCATCACTGCCGCGGCCGCCATCATGATCGCCGTCTTCACCACCTCTCTGCTCGGCCCCGACGTCGCGGTCAAGCAGGGAGGGCTCGGCATGGCCGTTGCTGTGCTCATCGACGCCACCATCATCCGGATGGTCCTCGTCCCTGCGGTGATGGAACTGTGCGGCAAGGCCAACTGGTGGATGCCCGGACGTCGGGCACCGAAGGCGACCCTGGCCGCGCCGACCAGGGTCGCGGAGGAGGCCGGCGTCTGACCCCTCCCAACACCTACAACGTCAGCCGTACGTCACATGCGGCGGCCCGAAGTCAGGCATCCGCGGGACGACCGGGCGGTGTGACCAGGCGAGATCGCAACTACAACACGAGCCTCATGAGAAGGAGAAGGCAGATGAGTTCATCAAGAGCCTCGATGCCGGTCCGACGGGTGCTATCGGTGACCGCAGCCGTCCTGGTCGGCGGCATCACGCTCGCCTCACTGCTCGGAGCGTCCGGGCTCGGCGGACCGGCGGCCGCAGACGGACCGGCGGCCGCCATCGATGCTTACCAGCCGACCACCGGGCGACTCGTGTCCCTCGTGGGTGCGCTGGCGGCGCTGGCCGGGGTGGTCATCGGCGGGCTGGCTCTGAGCCGCCCCAGCAGTCGCATCGGCATCCGCAGCGGGCGGCTCGGCGCCACCATCGCGCTGATGGCGGGGCTGATCGGCGTGACCCTCGGCGGATATGTGGTGGCCGCCGCCGAGGGTGGTCCCGGCACCGGTTACGGAATAGTCGGTGGCGTCATAGCCCTGGTGGTGGGGCTGATCGCCGTGGTCCTCGGCGGACTGGCCCTGGCCCGCTCCCGCCGCGCCGGCCGGCTGACCACCTGACCGGGCGGCTACCGCATCCCCCTGCTCGGATCAGGTGGGCAGGGGATGCCGGCGACAGCGACAAATGCTGGACGGCGACCCGTCGCCGGTCGGCGTCGGTGACCTCGTCGTCGAGCCAGACGAACGGACGCACTGCCGCCCACCGTGCCACCGACGCGGTCTTCCAGTGCACGCCGCGCGGTGGTCCTTCGTCACCGTCGATCCAGTCGACCACGGGTAGAACGGGCAGGCCGAGCAGAGGTGCCACCACCTCGTTCGGCTCGGTCAGCCACGTACTTCAGCTACCATCGTCAGGTGCCGGCCACCCGCACCGCAGTGACCGCCCTCGTCGTCCTCACGGTCGTCGACGTCATTTACACCATCGTCGCTCTTGCAGCGTACGAGCACGGGATCGGCGTAGTGACCCACGACGGGTCCGGCTCGGTGGAGATGCTCAACACCATCGTGCCGCTTGGCAAGCTGTCCTCGGCGATGTTCTGGCTGCTGCTTCTCGCGCTGCTTGCCGCCTGGGCCAGCGTCGCCAAATGGATCATCCGGACCCGGCGCACCGGACCACCGGTCGCACCCACAGCGCCTGTGGCGCGGTTGCGGCTGAGCGCCATCGTTGCCGTACCCCTCAACCTGATCGCAGCCGTGCAATACCTGTACGCCACCACGAACGGGGGCGAGTACATGCGCACCAATTTGGCCGTGACCACCCTGCTGCTGGTCGCCGCATCCGTGGCACTCGTGATCACCACGACCGCCGGTATTCAGGTCGTCCGGCGCGACGCGGAGAACCAGCAGCACACGGCCGGTGCCGAAGCCACAACTGCCTAGTCGTCCCAGTCGTCCGAGCGGAACCGGTGCTACCCGCGCGGCGGCACGCCGTACCGTGCCTACATCGCAGGAGCCAGTCACGTCGGCCTGGCAGAACTCATCCCTGGCGCTCAACTTAATTTGATCGATGGGGCGGGTCATTTGGTGCAGCTTGACCAGCCCGTACAACTGGCCACGACGCTGCACGGTTGGCTTACCACTCAGGCAACGATGTCTTGATGCGATCCAACAACCGCTCATCGGCTATGGGCGCTCACCCGATGGTGTCTGTTGTCGAGCGCTGAGCGGGTCACGTACAACGATGCCAGAAGCTGCAGCCGGTCCGCGTCGGCGCTGCCCGGCTCGGCGGTGAAGACGAGCATGACCGAGCCGGGGTTTCCCGGCAGGGGGTACGTGTCCCAGTCCAGGACGATGTCGCCTACCTCAGGAACCCGGAAGGTCTTGGTGCCGCTGACCGACTCGCGTACGTCGTGCCGAGCCCACAGCCGCCGGAACTGGGCGCTGCGGATGCTCAGCTCGCCGACGATCGCGGTGGCGCGTGGGTGGGTGGGGTCGGCGGCGACGGCGGCGCGCATCATGCCGATGTAGTCCAGGGCCTGCCGCTCCCAGTCCGGGCAGCTACGCTCGCCGGTCAACGTGTCGTCGAACAACAGCAGGAGCATGTTGAGCCGGTCGGTCGGGTAGGTGTCCGGGTCGCCGAGCAGTGCCTGGGCCATCGGGTTCCAGTCGAGCAGGTCGAGATGCCGGCCGAGTATCACCGCAGGGGTGTCCATCACCCGCAGCAGGCGTCGTGTGCTGTTCGGCACCCGCTCCGGATCGCGGTTCACCCGGGCGGGCGTCGATCGGCGGGCGGCGTGGGCCAGGGTGAACAGGTGCCGGCGTTCCTTCTCGTCGAGGCCCAGCGCGCCGGCAAGCGCGTCCAGGACGTCGTCGGACGGGCGTACCTCCCGGCCCTGCTCGATCCGCTGGTAGTAGTCAGTGCTCAGCCCGGCCAGCAGGGCAAGCTCCTCGCGCCGCAGCCCGGTGACCTTGCGCCGGCCGCCCGGCTCCAGGCCTACGTCGTGTGGACGCAGCCGGCTACGCCGAGCGCGTAGGAAGTCGCCGAGCTCCCGAGCGTACGGATGAAGGCTGCTCATACCGCAAGTGTGCAGCGGCCCGGACCGGCGAAGGTAGGTCCCGCAGACCTAGGCAACCGAGAACGATCGAACCGCGCCGGACCGCTCCTAACGTCGACGGCCCAGCCCACCGACACCTCCAGGAGCAGCAGATGACCGGATGGACCGCCGACCGCATCCCCGACCAGCGTGGGCGGGTCGCCGTCGTGACCGGCGCGAACTCGGGCCTCGGCCTGGTCACCGCCACCGAACTGGCCCGCCACGGAGCCCACGTCGTGCTCGCCGTTCGCCACACCCCCGCCGGCGAGGCGGCCGCCCGTCAGATCGGCGGCGACGTCGAGGTGCGCGAGCTGGATCTGGCCTCCCTCGCCTCCGTGCGGGTCTTCGCGGCGAAGCTGGCCGGCGACCATCCGGCGATCGACCTGCTGGTCAACAACGCCGGTGTGGTGTTGCTGGGACCGCGCCGCACCTCGGCCGACGGATTCGAGCTGCACCTCGCCACCAACATGCTGGGCCAGTTCGCGCTGACCGGCCTGCTGCTTGGCAACCTGGCCGCGGCGCGGGAAGCCCGCGTGGTCAGTCTCAGCTCGATCACCCACAGGAACGCGCACCTGGACTTCGATGACCTGATGTTCGAACGTGACTACCGGGCAGCCACCGCCTACGGCCGGTCCAAGCTCGCCGCCACGATCTTCGGCATCGAACTGGACCGCCGCCTGCGCGCCGCCGGAGCACCGATCGTCAGCGCGCTCGCCCACCCCGGTCTCACCCGCACCAACCTGACTCCGCGTGCCTGGGAGCACCGTGGCCGGTTGGGGCGGCTGATCGCGTGGGCTGGGCTGCTGGCAACCCAGCCGGTGGAGCAGGGCGCGTTGCCGCAGTTGCGCGCGGCGACCGAGCCGGGTGTGCGGGGCGGCCAGTTCTTCGGCCCGTCCGGGCTCTGGGAGACGCGGGGCAGGGTCACCGAGGCCCGGCTCAGCCGGGAGGCCGCCGACCCGGCAGTCGGCAAGCGGCTGTGGAGGGCAGCCGAGGACCTGACCGGCGTCAACTACCTCTGACCTACGACGATCACCGGCCGGTCGGCGGCGATCCGCAGCGTCGCGATTAGCCGCCGCACCTGTTCTCGCAAGGCTGCCAGCCACGATCGCGCGTCCGATCGTCGGGTCAATCGGAGGCAGCGCTCAGGAAGCGTGCCGCTGGACGAAGATGTCCGCCTCCAGCAGCCGGCCCGAAAGTCGGCCCGCCTCGTGGATTTCATCGACGGTCATACCCGGCACGATCGCGTGTGCTGCGTGGACACCGTCACCGCTGCCGACATTCAGCATGGCGAGGTACCACCGCAGTGCCTGCACAAGGTCCACCGGACCGCCGAATCCATCGCGGTACCAACAGGCCGCCGCGAACATGCTCCCCTTGTCGCCGGACTCGGCACCGCGCACATACCATCGCAGCGCCTCCTCATCGAGGTCACGCGCGCTGAGCTGGTCACCCAGCGGCGGGTACGCCTCGGTGACCCCGGCCTCAGCCGCCTGGCGCAGCCAGTGCACCGCCTCGTCGGACCCGCCGGACAGCACACCGAGGTTGAACGCAGCGAGCGCGTCCCCTGCCTCGGCTGCCGCCCGGTAGAGAGCGGTCGCCCGGATGTCGTCCTGGGTCGTGCCGATGCCGTGCTGGACCAGGTACCCGAGGGTGCGCTGCGCGGTCGCATCTCCGTCGTCCGCCGAGACGGCCAGCAGCTGCACGCCGCCGGCCGGATCTGCGAGATGGAAGGCGCGGATCACACCGAGCATCGTGCGGGCCCGGCGGTCCACTGAGGCCGGACCGTGAAGCTTCGGCGCGAGCAGAGCCAGTTCCCGCTCGGCCATCTCGATGCCCGCCTGGGCGGCCTTTAGGTACCAGGACGCAGCCTCCGGCAGGTCCACTTTGTGATACGCGAAGAGGGTGCCCAGATCGTGCAGCGCCTGCGCCTCCCCGGCGGCGGCAGCCATTCGCCAGTGTCGCTCCGCCTCGTCCTGGTCAACCGGAACGCCCTGACCGGTGCCGTACATGAGCCCGACCATCCGGAGCGCGGGCACACTGCCGAGCTCGGCCGAACGCTGATACCACCGCAGCGCCGCCGTCTGGTCCTGTGCGACACCCCGGCCGGTGGCGTAGAGCACCCCGAGGTTGTGAGCAGCCTCAGCGTTACCCAACTCCGCCGCACGCTCGTACAGCCTGCGGGCTCGTACCGGATCTGCCGGCTCCCCGTTACCGCTGGCAGCCAACTGGCCCAGCACCAGCAACGCCCGGTCGTCGGGCCCGGCAAGCTCCAACTGCTCACGAGCCTCCTCGAAGGCCCCACGTTGCACAGCGAGCAACCCACGGTCATACGGTTGCAATCTCACGCCGGCAGTGTAGAGAGGCTGCGGAGCATTTCGTCGCGCTGTCTGAGCGCCGGGTTGTGGAGCTACGGTCGTTCGTCGACCGAGTTGCTGCCCTGTCAGGTGAGTTCGAGGCCGCCGTCGATGGTGAGGACCTGTCCGGTCAGCCAGGTGGCGGCGGGGTCGGCGAGCCGGAGCACCCAGGTGGCCGCTTCGTCGGGGTGGCCGCGGCGACCCAGTGGGATGCGTTCGGCTTCGTCCTGTTTGATCTGGTTGACCACGGGTTCGGGCAGGCCGGCGGCGCGCAGGGCTTCGCTTTCGGTGGGTCCGGGAGCCAGGGCGTTGACCCGGATGCCGTCGGTGGCCAGTTCCAGTGCCCAGCATCGGGTGAGCTGTTCGAGGGCGGCCTTGGATGCGGCGTAGTGGGCGGCGCCGGCTACCGGGCGGTGGCCGTAGGTGCTGGAGATGTTGATGATGGTGCCGCGGGTGTGCCGCAGGTGGGGTAGGGCCGCGTGGGCGAGCATGCTGGGCGCGGTGACGTGGAGATCGAACATCTCCGTGATGCGGTCGGCGACCGTGTCGGCGAGCGGCATGACGGCGGTGGCGCCGGCGTTGTTGACCAGCACGTCGACCCGGCCCCACCGGTCGGCGGCGGCATCGATGATCGCCTGGCCGGCGTTGGTCATGCGGATGTCGGTGGCGAGAACGGCGATGCCGGCATGCTCTTGCGCGGTGCGGTGCAGTGCGTCCGCGCGGCGTCCGACACCGAGGACGTGCGCGCCGGCTTCGGCGAACGCCATCGCGGTCGCGCGGCCGATTCCTGATCCTGCTCCGGTGATGACGGCCACGCGACCGGTGAGTGGGCCGGTGTCTGGGGGTGTGGTCACAACTCCACCTCTTGTTCGATGTTCGTAGAACATCGAACAAGCTACCATGGTTGGTGTGAAAGATCCGCAACACCCGGAACTCGCCGAGATGACCCTCACCGACGTGATGGCCGCGCTCAGCGACCCGCTCCGGATCGGCCTGGTCCGACTGCTGTCCGACGGCCACGAACGCGGCTGGGGAGAGCTGCGAACGCCGGTGTCCAAGTCGACGCTGAGCCACCATCTGCGTGTGCTGCGCGCTGCGGGGCTCACCCGCACTCGCCAGGAAGGCACCCGGTGTTACGTCGTGCTGCGCCGGGAGGACCTGCACGCCCGTTTCCCCGGCTTGTTGGACGCCGTACTGGCCGCCGCAGACAGCGAGGGCGTCGGCAGCCAAGTTGGTCTCGCGACCGGCCGCCCGCCCAAGTGACACATCGGCGTCTGGCAGCCTGTCGACGCGCGTATGCTTCACCACACGGCGACCACCCACCAGCCGCCCCTGTCCCGCAGCCCGGGCCACACCTGTTGCGGCAGACCATGTCACCGGTGCGGAACTTTGCGGCGCACAGGCGGCACGAGTCTGCGGGATCACGTCGACCATCCGAAGTGCTTCCCGGCGTGAAGCCGGGCTCGACAGGTCCACAGACATGGGCACGCGTGCAAAGTAGTCGAGCGACTCATCGACTTGGACCGTCCGCAAAAGGACGTCTCGTAACTCGGTGGAGGCGTTGCCGGGTAACGATGTTGGTGTCATCCGGTGAGGATGATGTTGTGGAGGTGGGCGATGCCGGATG